>JAVERH010000177.1:0-3854 GCA_034007245.1 Coriobacteriia bacterium
CGTCTGGATCGACCGCGAGAGCCGCTGCAACTGCGACCTTCTGACGTTCACCGCCCGAGAGGGTGTGCATCAAGCGAGACTCGAGATGAGCGATGTCGACCGCTTCGAGCGCGCCAAGAACAGCCGAATCCAGTTCGTCTTCCGACACCCCACGGTTAGCCAGCGGAAACGCGATCTCGTCGAAGACGGTGCGAAACAAATAGACGCCCGAGTCTTGTAACACCATCGAAGGAGTGGCAGCAGCCCCCGTGCCGACCCCAACCACATCCAGTCGTCCCGTGAGATTGCCCTCTATCACAGTGGGAACGACACCCGCGATGATCTCCAGGAGAGTGCTCTTCCCCGCCGCATTCGGCCCGGTTATCCAGTTCTCTGAGCCGGGGGGTGCGACGAAGTCGATGCCTGCGATTGCCGCCGAACGAGTACCCGCGTACGTGAAGCCGACCCCCTCGGCTGTGACGTGTGCTCCACGGTCACTCATCGGAGTACCAACCGAGTCGCTGCGACAGCCACGATCCAGAGCACGCCTCCTGCATAGCAGGCTACGGCTCCCGAGGTCACCTTACGCTGGGGCTTCACCCTACGGCTGGAGCCGTATCCTCGGACATGTAGCAGAACAGCCATGCCGTAAGCACGCACGAGCGACTTCACGATGACGGGGATCAACACGGCAAGGTAGACGCGCATCTTGCGCACAAGGTTCCCGCCCATGGCCATCCCGCGGGCCTGCTGTGCCTGGATGGTGGTATCCATCTGCTGCTTCATCACAGGCAGTACGCTGAGCGTGAGCGAGACCATGATGCCAAGATCCTCGTTCACGTCTCCGGCCCACCGAATGATCGCCAGTGGTCCCGTTGATAGCAGCAACAGATACATGACCGAGACGAACCCGAGAAGACGTATCACGATGAGTAGGCCGACGAGAAAGCCCTGAACGCCGAAGATCCACACGTGGTCAGTCGAGCCCGGATATGCCCATGAGTAGATGACCAGCAAGGACAGAGAGACCCAGGCGACACCCCTCCAACTCCGCACGAGAGGCATCAGGAGCTCTGTGGCGGTCGCCGCCGCAAGGAGCACGAGCAGCTGAGCTCCGAGACCCGGAATCGTCGGTGTCAGTATGACAGCGAGGATCCCACAGGCGGCGAGGAACATCCGCGGGCCGACGGGGACGGCCCCCAACCCTATCGGATGCGGAAGGGCCCCCGGCTCGAACGCCGGGAGCCCTCCTGTCACATCAGCGGACACGAGCTTCTACGCGCATGTCGAGAGCTATGCTTCTTCCGGGCCCGCAGCGTAGCCCTTCAACGTCTTCGGCAGTGCCATGATCACGAACATCACCACGAAGACAGAGAGTAGTTTATCGACCAGGTTCGAACCGATCCTGGGTATGAACGCGGCCGTGAACACGTCGGCACCAGCCTTCATGAGTCCGCCGACGAAGATGTCGAGTCCGCCGCCCGTGAGTCCGCCGTATACATACGTCGCGATTGTGGTGCCGATGATCGGCGCCACGACGGAGATGATGAGACCGGCGATGAGCACGACAAGCCACTTCTGGAAGCCGAACTTGACGGAGATGAAGCCTACGATGAGGCCAACAGCGATGTTGACGATCGCGAACCACATATCCATCGGGTTCTGGAGAGCCATGATGATGTTCGTCAGACCCCCCGTAAGCGCTCCCCACCATGGGCCGAGTATCGCCGCGGAGAGGATCGTACCGATCGTATCGAGGAATACGGGCAACTTGAGCGAGCTGGCAAGCAGGCCGCCGATCACGTTGACCCCGATTCCCACCGGTACGAACACGAGTGCGATGCGCTTGTTCAATGCAGGCCCCCTTCGTCGCCAGATGCCGGTCGGTCGAGATGCATGACCGTGCGCCCAAGGTATCATCATGCTTGATGGTTGTCATCACAAATGTCAATCTGAATCGTCAAGGAATCCTTGCGGTAGCCACGAGGAGCTGACCGAAATGACCACAGAAGATGCGGGCCGAAACCCGGTGGATTCCAGGAGTCGCAGAGTCGTGTTCGTGTGCCACTGCCTGCTCAACGCGAACTCGAAGGTAGAAGGGCTCGCCCAGTACGCGGGAGTGCACCCGTTAATCACGCAGCTGGCCGCCCTCGGGGTCGGGATCATTCAGATGCCCTGTGCCGAGATGGGATCGTGCGGCATGAGTAGGTGGGGGCAGACACGAGAACAGTACGAGAACGTCGCATTCCGCGGACTATGCGCCCGGCTCTCCGATGAGACCCTCGCACAGGTTCAGGAGTATCGGCGCTGTGGGTACGAGATCCTTGGTGTCGTTGGGGTCGACGGGAGCCCGACCTGTGGCGTGGCGAAGTCGGCTTCGGGCCACTGGGGCGGTGAATACGCCCCTGCGGAATGGGCGGGAGTTGTGTCTAGTGTTGAATCCGCGCCGCTGCCAGGAGTTCACATCGAGGCTCTCCTCGAGCGACTTGAGCCTCTCGGCATACGCTTCTTCGCAATCGACGAGAGCATCGAGGGCCATGACGTCGATGAGGTGATCCGAGGGCTCACGGCGACGGAGTAGCTGCGGTGGAAACTCGGTCGGGCGACAAATCGGACGCATCGAGCCAGCCTCGAAGCACCTGGTCCTCCGGACCGTCAGCTCTCCTGCGCCCATCCGGGAATCGGCGTCCACGTCTTGCCGAAGGCGGCGCCGCTGGCCACCGCGATGGAAGCGGGCATCACGAATGCGGCGATCGCGTCGGCGACCTATTGGAGATCCTCAGGTAGGTCGCTCGTCGATGCCGAGAACCCTTTCCGATAGGTGTCCCATACCTGTGAGGTCTCCGGCTGCCCGGTGTATTCGCGCATCAGCTCCGCGGGCGTCTCGGAGAGCACATCGGTGTCGCGCCGCTGAAACGTGGCGCGGATAGCGTCCGAGAGATTCGGGCCATCGAACTCCAGGGTGCGCGAGAGCACCCAGATGTCGTGATAGTCCTTCATCTGGCGTACCTCAGGACAACCTCACGCGCCACGCGTCTGCGCCTTCCACGACTTCGCTATGCAGGGAGCGGAGCTCCGCCAGGCGTTCCAGATGCAACGCCTCCGTTCGCGTGGCCACGATCACGTCCAGCGGCAGATCGACGGCTCCGATCGCACGCTTCACCTGATGGATCGCGTCAGGCACCGGCAAACCGCGCAGCAGGTCCAGGTGCTGCCCGCGGGTATCAAGAACACCGTCGGCGAGCTGCAGCGGCGCGCCCCGGTACTCGGCCATGAGCTGGTCCTCGGCGCGCTTGTAGTCGGCTGCGGTGAGGTCACCGCGACCGAAGAGCGTGCAGTGGCACCAGCCGGTCGTATCGATCTCAGTCTGCGCGAACTGGCAGGGACAGATGAGCTTGCGATCGAGGCCGGGGTCGCCCGAAGGTTCGTAACACGGGCAGTAGCGTCGCCCGTACATCGCCTCCGAGTCGGCGATCCACAGCTTGAGGTTCGTGTAGATCATCCAGCGTGGATTCACGCTCCAACCGCGATTGCGTGCGTGCTTGCGAATCCACGCGTCATGCTTCTTGGCGTCGCGCCCGTACCGCCGCCAGTCGGCGTAGAAGGCCTTCGCCATCTGCAGCGTGTCGCTCATAGGATCAGCCGATCGTGACGATGTCATCCGAGCCACAGACGGCCTCGACCAGACCCGGCATGTTGCCCTCCATGCCGACCGCCAGCTTGTCCTGCAGCCCGAAATGCTTGAGACACGTCCCGCATGCGGTGATGGTCACGCCCGCTTCGACCAGAAGCCTCAGTTCGCCGAGCGCATCCGAACCCTCGCACGCGAGCTTCACGCCATCGTTGCTCAGCATGACCGCCGCAGGAGGGTTCTC
>JAVERH010000178.1:0-3784 GCA_034007245.1 Coriobacteriia bacterium
TCTGAATATAGTCCCGCCGAGAAGCCTGGGAGTGTCGAGTACGTATACCTCATGTTGTCGGACGACCTTGTGGGGCTGCTACTGGATCTCCATACCGCCGCGAACATTAATATCAACCAGAAGGCTCTTGATGAACCAAGCGAGGTCTTCTGCTACTTCGCTCGCCTCACGGATGCAGAAGATCGCAAGTTGACCGCAGTCAAGCGAGCCAGCCAGTTCAAAGGCGTCCTCAAGAACCGACTCATCCGCGTCGCGACAGATGCGCTGAAGATGGTTGACGACAAAGTGTTCAAGCTCGACGCCGACTTCGACCTGTTGGTCGATGAGCGGCATGTGCACGTGCTGCGCCCGAAGTCATTCGAACTGCTGCTCAAGCTCCAAAGTGCGCTGCTCGGGGCAGTCAGTGAGAACATCGCCATCATCCGTGCGGATCTTCCGTTCGTTGCCTTCGATCCCATCGAATCGTACTCGGCTACCAAACCGCGCGCTGCGCGACTCCTTGCATCAATCCGATGCCAGGGCGAGATGAAGAACGTTGATCAGGCCGCCCTACGAAGCCTGTGTAGCGGCACAAGTGTCACAGTCCAGGAGATCGACGGTCAGTTGGTCGTCGACGATCCACATGTCCTCGGCTTCCTCGAGGTGCTCGATCGACGGCGTTATCGGCTTGAGCTCGTTCCCGGAGAGCCGGAACCATTCCGCGCTGCAAGCCGTACCCGCATTCGACCCTGAGGCCGCCCCCGACCGAGCCTCTCTTGGCATCCCCGCGAACCGCTGCGCAGCGATTCAGCCGCGTTCCCGAAATGCCGCCACTGCCATACAATGGGTCCTGGGGATCAAGGAATGGCTCGTCAGGCTAATTGAGGGGTCGCGCGAACGGCCCAGCGGCGGATTCGCGAGATCTTCAGGCGCCAGTCCAGGTCAGCGCCGCCGAAAACCCCGACCTACCCGCGCTTTGGCAGGACAAAGTCAGCCGGGGTCATCGAATGCATTCGATGTGCTCCTACTCGCCCGCCCTCGCCTAGCAGCACGTCCCGGCCCCTTTGCGCAGGTCAGCCCTCCCATTTCTCAAAAGGCGGGCTGCCCGAGAAATCGGGCACCAATCGGATGACAAGCGGCGTCGAGGGCCGACTTGCAGCAACAGGGATTTTTGGGCGACAAGATGAGGAGGAATGGAACGAAATGGCCTCTGAGCTGCGGCTTTGCCCGCCGCATGCCTCTCAGAAGGGCATGATTTGTCGCCCGATTCCAAGCACACAACAGGGAATTTCAGGCCGCTGACCTGCGGTTTTGTGGTGCCCCCAAGGGAATTCGAATCCCGAAAGTGCTTGTGACTATTGGGACTCGTTGGGACTCGTTGGTACTCAAGAGCTGCGGTGAGTCCCAATAGGTCCCAACGAGTACCAACAAGTACCAGGTATTTGGGCAACAAATCGGGCAACAACTTCGGGGAGCGATCCCAGCGTGAGTGCCCCCGTCAAACCGGGGGCATTTCAACCTGGACCTTGCAGCGGGACGTGAGCGCCGTGCGACTACCCATACACAGGCGCATGAAATGGGACAGGCGAGTCTGCCAATCGGAAAGGACAGCCCCGGCCACTCTCTCAAGTGACCGGGGCCGATACTCACCTTTAGCTGTGCGTCACTGGAGCTTCTGAACCACCGCGTCCCTGATGGTTTGCGGGACCGCGCCGGTGCCGCCGAGGAAGCGCACCTCGGTGATGGAGGCCTTGTTGGCGGTGAGTGCCGTGCCGACCTCCGTGTGCAGGTAGCCGGGGTATGCCAGCAGCATGACCGAGCCGCTCGCACCCTGCAGCGCTCCACCGGAGAGTGCGTCCGGGAAGTTCTCGCCGGTGGCGATAGCCACGCCGTCCCAGGAGAGACCGGCGGTGTTCACGCCGTAGGTGGCGACGGCCACCGCGGTGCTGTAGCGGGTGCCCCCTGCGAGGCGGTCGACCTTCGCGTCGGTGAAGGCCGCGTTGAGCTTGGTCTCAAAGGATGCTGGAACCGGACCTGTGCCACCAAGGATGAGCGCGGAGGTCACCCCGTCAGCCTTCATGGTGGCGACGAGCGCGTCGTGGTTTGCGGCATTCGGGTGCACGAGGTAGATCGGCCAGCCCTTGGCGGCGGCGATCGGGGAACCACCCAGGGCATCGGGGAACGACTCGCCGGTCGCAACGAACGCGGTGCCGTCCCAGGCATCGCCCGTCTCGGTGATGGTGCGCTTCGCGATCGCGTCTGCGGTCGTGTAGCGGTTGTCTCCGAAGAGACGCTCGATCGTCGTGACACCAGGAAGCGCGTCGAGTGCGGCGTAGACGTCAGCGCTGACCGCACCGGTGCCGCCGAGGACGATGACGTGGCTGGCGCCCAGGCGTGCGATCTCGGCACTGACGGCTGCGGAGAGCGTGCCGGGCTCGGTGAGGAGGATCGGAGCGTCAAGGGCGCCTGCAAGCGCCGAGCCGCCAAGGGCGTCGGGGAAGCTGCGGGCGGTGGCGATGAGCACGTAGGTGGAGCTTGGGAAGCCGAGCTTGGAGGCCTCGATAGCGGTCTCCACGCGACCGATACCGGCGACAGGAGTGATGGTGAGTGTGGCAGGGGCGTCAGGCACCTCGGCGACCGTGAACCTCGGCGTGTCGTAGTCCACGCCTCCCCGGCCATCGGTCACCTTCACTTTGATGTCATAGACTCTGCCGGCTTGTGCTTTGGTGGGTGTCCAGGTGAAGACACCGGTGCTCGGGTTCATCTTCGCACCCACGGGAGCACCCGAGGCGAGGGTATAGGTATACGTCTCGGTCTCGCCGTCATCATTGGCGCTCGCAGTGAAGGTGACGGGCGAACCGACCGACACCGACCTCGACCCGATCACTGAGAGGTACGGATCAGTGTTCTGGAAGTAGGCTGTGTTGTAGCCATACCACTGATCGGGAGGAGTAGGCCAGCCGGTGGCAGTACTCTTGAAGTAGACCTTGAAGCTGGTGGGGCAGCCAGCGAAGACGGTCCCCCAGTTCCCGAGAAGCGTAGGGGAATTCCCCGGAAAATACGCAGAGACAAGCTTGCTGCAACCCTCGAAGACCCGGTACTCGATACTCGTCACACTGCTCGGGATGGCCACGCTCGTGAGTGAGGTGCAGCCAGCGAACGCGTCACTGCGGAGCGTATCCGCGCCCATGGGGATGACCACACTCTCGAGACTGGTGCAGCCTTGGAAGACCCCAGCGCCCCACCCCTGCACGCTATCAGGGATGGTTATGTTCTTAAGGGCGGTGCAACCGTTGAACGTATCTTCGCCGAGTGATGTCAGGCCATCGGGAATCGTCACATCCGTGAGGCTGGTGCAGCCGGCAAACGTCTCCTTGTTGCAGTTACGTGTGCCCTCGGGCAGGATCACACTCTCGAGGCTGGTACAGCCCTTGAACATACCGGTGGAGTACATGTTTGTAACGCTGCTCGGCAAAGTCACGTCCGTGAGGCTGGTGCAGCCGGCAAACGTCTCCTTGTTGCAGTTACGTGTGCCCTCGGGCAGGATCACACTCTCGAGGCTGGTACAGCCCTTGAACATACCGGTCGAGTACATGTTTGTAACGCTGCTCGGCAAAGTCACGTCCGTGAGGCTGGTGCAGCCCCTGAAGACCCCACCACCGTAGTAGTCAGTGCTGCTCGCCGGCGTCCCTATAATCGCCGCGCTTTCAGGCAACGCTATGCGCTTCAGGCTCGTGCAATCAATGAAAGCGTAGCCCCCCACTTCCGTCACGCTGTTTGGGATGCTCACGTCTGTAAGACTGGG
>JAVERH010000179.1:0-3778 GCA_034007245.1 Coriobacteriia bacterium
AGCTGCTTGACTGGGTACTCCACGCCCTCGACATCGACCACATGTGAGCGTGCGGCGCTCGGTGCGACTCCCTTCACGGCATGGCGGACGTCATCCGCTTCAAGCGAAATCCGCTGTCCGTTGATTGTGAAGTCCACGACTTCCCCACTCCATAGCGGTTACTAACTATTTATACTTCCACTTTTACCACTATCTCCACTTGATGTCACCGTCTTGCCCGAAGCACGGGAACCCTCGCAGCCAGATCGGGAAAGCTGGGTCTTCGTCACTCATAAGCCAGGCATGGTTCGGCCGGTATCCCTAGAGACGGCCCATAGTTGGCCGCCGTCGACCAGGAACCCTCGGGGTTGTGAGCGTCCAGCCAAGTGACGAGGCGGAAGCATGCCGACGAGGTCCCGTGAATGACGTCGAACAATCGATGCCCGACTCGATCCAAGCGTCGCGAAGATCGCTATGCGAAGAAGCCAACTGATGGGTCGTCGATCTTGCCGACCAGCAGCGCCCGATCGAGAAATCGATTCATGGCTTCGCAGGCAGTCTCCGGAACGAGCGCACAGTTGTGACACGCCGCGAGATTGCACGAGTCTGGCCCCTGTGGTCCCGCTTCCATGCAAACTGGATCCGCAGAACACCATTTCGCCTGATCAAGCACGCGAGCCAGAAGAGGCTCCAGTTGACCCGGTTCCCCCATACGCACCAGGCCGCCAAGTGTGCCTTCGGCATCTCCTGACGCCGTATAGATCAAGATTGCGCTCATCTCCTCGCCGGGTTCGCTTGAAACGTACAACCTCTCGCGAAGCGCCGCAGTGCTATAGCCGCACTCGAAGGTGAGGCCGTTCATCACGACGTGGGCGAATGTGTGCAACAGCAGATACCTCGGGGAAGTGAACTGTTCAGCCACGACTGCTCCAAGGCGGCCTGACGAGACAGCCAACTTCAGCTCCGCACATCTCTCAATCACACTGCCGCGCGTCTCCCATTCGGCCAGCCGATTCTCCGAGAGCTCCAAGAACACGCCCTCGCCAAAGACTGTGTATGCAGGCAGCCAACCGGTGCCCCGTCTCGGCAGCCTGTTCCACAGAAGCGCCTTGCGCTTCTCGTCATCCGGCTCTGATGTTGGCCGCACCCGACCAAACCCAGCAAAGACGCGCGTCTCTTTGAGCCGCGTGACAAGGGACACTCCGTCGAGCAGCCCTACGAACTCGCCATCGAAGTCCGATGACGGAACACGAATCACAGCAAGGTCGGTGTTCTTGACCTCAGCGCGGAGAAGGTCGAATTCCCCCCGGCGTATCTCGTCGTCACCCCCTCCGCCCACGGTTGACTGGAGCGCTTGACCCTTCAGCTCCCTCCACTTGGCATGGAGCGCGGCCTCGACTTCCTCACTCGAGTGCCCACTAACACCATTCATCTCTAGCAGCATCAGCATGGATCCCGTGAGTTGTTCATTCGGCCCGCCACTCGCCTGTAGCAGAGCGGCCACGCGAGAAGCCATGGGTGGCCTGCTGAAGATTCCGACCAGTTCCGATGTAGCTCCTGCTTCGATCGGCGGGAGGTAGATCGCGCTTCGCACATCCGCGAAATGGACGTTAGACGCGTTCCTGAGGCTCCCTTGGATCTGCAGACCGCAGCTCTCCCTGGCATCCTGTCCCAACCATGGCTTCGCACCTGCGCAAAGGTACTCAACACCAGTACTGTCGAGAGTCGACGACAAGACGGTCTTGTCCTCTTTGGCGCCAGTTATGCCGGCAAGGCTCCGCGGAGCAACTCCACATTCGCATTCGACGCGCTGACCAGCCAGGGAGGTGCCGCCCGTGCTTCGAAGTCGCATGGGCTTCGTGCATGTCGGTGCAACGGAGCGATGAACCCACTCTCTCCAAGGGAATTCCTGCAGGTGCCCGTTCTCGCACATCGCCACGAACGGAACCTGCACCAGGATGCTCCTGTGTCCCTCTGCCTCGCAGAAGCGACACCGCTGGGGACCGCGATCAGTCTGGCCAATCTGCTGCAAGCGTCTGCAAGTCTTGCGCGGACACACGGCCCACGTTGGAAACCGAAAGAACGGCACGGTGAGACCTGTGTTGGTCGAGTTCGACCCTCGCCTCTCCCGGTGGTCCGGGGGCAGTCGGAAGTGCTCGACGCCGAGCGCGCGCTCCAGCCGCCATTCATTGATGATGAACTCGTCCTCATCGAGGGTCTCGTGCGGATCCATGTCCGGCGAGAACCAGTAGTCAAGACCGGCGCAGATCAGCGACGACCCGTCAGCAGCCGTGAACATCGCGCCAACCCCGAAAGGAGCGATCAGTTGTGCTCGTCGGATGGGTCTAGACATCGGCATCGTTCCCCAGACTCAGATCCTGTATGGGCACGTCTATTTCGCATTCTTGGTCAACATTCCGAAGCGATGTGGGGACTTGCCAAACCACGTCTCTCCATAGCGGCGGCGTATAACTGCCGGCAGAGACCATTAGAGGCACTTCTTCAGAGTGGTTGAACGGCTTGCCCCACTCTGCGCGATTCCATCGCCGCCACTCGTCCCTCCTCGCTGCGAGCAGCCGTGTGATGGCAGGAAGTTGGTGCGGCGCCACGACCTCAGCACGAGTCGCAATCATCTGTTCGAACCCAGTCAGCAGTGCGTCCCAGTCCGAGTATGGGCGCGGGGAGCCCGCAACCTCGTTCGGTGAGACCTGGCGGACGTATGACAGCATTACGGCGTGCAATGCGCGCTCAAGTGCGGGGTCAGACATGGGCGTAACGCTCAGCGGCTCAACCTGCGCATAGAGCCGCTCATGATACGTGCGAAACTTCTCAAAGTGGGACCGATCGCGGGGTTTTGAGGCACCGTAGATCGTAACGACCAATCCCGGCTTCTTCCTCCAATTGCGACCGATCCGACCGCTCGCCTGAATGTACGCGGATGTTGACTTCGGCTGACCGACGACCACCATCAGCGACAGCCGAGGAACGTCCACGCCAACCTCGACCATGTTCGAAGCAAGGCAAAGATCGACCGCTGCCGACTTCTTCGGCGAGTACCGTTGTCGCAGAGCCGCCAGTGCCTTCGGCACGTCTTCGCTGGTGATTCGACCTGTCAGTTCGATGGGATTCTCCAAGGTCCGAAGATCCGCCCAGGGTATAGCGCGTCGGCTGCGTATTGCATCCAGGTAGTCTGGAATGTCCGACTGGACCAAGGACAAGGTGGTTCCGAGCTCACGCAGGCTGTTGAAGAACACCAGCGGAGTCCACCACGGGTCCCTGAGATGCTCGGGCAAGTCCTGCGCTCCCTGCAACAGCGCCGAGATAGTCCGGACTTGTGCAGTCTGCATCGATTGCAGGCCCGGGGCGTGCACCCCCACGTAGAGCCGTCCAGGCAGGTACTTGCCATCTTCCCCGACTGCCGTCCGCGCAAAGAAGGAATCGTCAGCGGACAGGCCTGGCGGGGGGAAGACGGCCGATGCCGTTCGACCGTAGAGCGCTTCAACCTGCTTCTCGTACCTGCGGATCGTCGCGGTCGAGCAGATAATCTTCGGCTTGTGGTCGTTCTCCGTGCACAGCCGCTCGATCGTGGTCTCGTACAGCCCGACCATGGAGCCGAGGGGGCCTGATATGAGGTGCAGCTCATCCTGGATGATCAGGCCTGGAGGACTTGCATACCTGCTGCCGTCAGGTCCGATGCCGAACAGGCTCCTTGTCTCGCCTGTCCATGAAAGACGGGCGAACTTGTCCACCGTTCCGATCAAGAGCGATGGCGGCGATTTGTATAGATCTTCGTCGATTA
>JAVERH010000180.1:0-3747 GCA_034007245.1 Coriobacteriia bacterium
TGGAGGGCAACGGGCCTCGTGGCGGCGACCCCCGCCAGGTAGGGGTACTGCTGCTTTCGGACGACCCGGTGGCGATCGACGCACTCGGCAGTCGTATCATGGCGCTCGATCCAGCGCTGGTGGAGACGCTCGTGTATGGAGAGCGGTGGGGCCTTGGCTCGGCAAGCGACATCGAGCTCATGGGTGACGAGCTGCCGGTGATAGAGGACTACCGCGTGAACCGGACGCCCATATCCACCACGCGTGGACTCGGCTCGGCACTTGGGAAACGCCTGCTCGCGCCGCGACCGTTCATCATCGAGGAGCGCTGCACGCGCTGCGGGACGTGTGTGAAGGTATGTCCGGCCGATCCTAAGGCTGTGGACTGGCGTGGTGACGATCGCGTCGCACCACCTACGTACGATTACGACCAGTGCATCCGCTGCTACTGCTGCCAGGAGATGTGTCCCGAGCGGGCGATCGAAGTGAAGACGCCGTTGATCGGGCGGTTGATCAGGCGGTAGCGCACGCGGCTCACCAGAGCCGGTACCAGCCTTCGCGTTGTTCGATCTCGGCGGGGACCCCGTAAAGCGCGCTGAGGGTCTCGGCGGTGAGCAGCCCGGCCTTCGGGCCGTCGCGGAACACGCCGCCGTCCTTCAACATCACCACACGTTCCACCTCGGGCATGATGTCGCTCACATGATGCGTCACGATCACGAGGGCACAGCGCGATGCCAGCGTGCGCAGGAGAGCCAGGAAGTGGTAGGTGCCAGCAGGATCGAGCCCGTGCGTCGGTTCGTCCAGGACGAGAAGAGCCGGGTCGTGTACCAGAGCTCTGCCGATGAGGGCCCGTCTGGCCTCACCGGTGGAGAGCGTGTCCATCGTGCGGTCCGCGAGCGTGGTGATGCCGAGATAGGCCAGCAGCTCTCCGGCGCGTCGGGCCATAGCGGGTGTGACCTCCCCGCGGCGATAGAGCCCCACCGAGCCGAAGAACCCGGAGAGTATCACGTCACGTACGGTGACTTGCTTGCGGTGGGTATCCTGTAGCGTGTCGGAGACCACGCCGAAGATCCGGCGTGCCTCGAAGAGGTCCCAGCGAGAGCGGCCGCGTAAGAACACCGAGGGCCCGTCGTGCACGATCGGGCGCACATCGCGTGTGAGCAGACCGATGAGCGTGGACTTTCCCGCACCGTTGGGACCGAGCACCGCGACGTGCTCTCCCTCGTGGAAGGCGAGTTCGTCCACGCTCAGAATCGTGCGTCCGTCGCGGATGACCGCGGCATCGCGTAGCTCGATGAGAGTATCGGGCTGCACGCTAGGCGAGACCGACTTCCCGGAACGTCTTCTTCAGGGCGCTCAGACTGCCTTGCACGTTGAACTTGTACTTGCCGGATGCGGCCTTGATGGTGAGGACGTCGGGGGTGTTGGTATCCTCGTCAGACACGCCCATGCGGAACTTCGCGCCCTGGTACTGCGAGCGCTCGATCGCCCAGTTGCCGGATGTCTCGGCAAGCGCTGCGTCGGGCGATAGCTGCCAGTACACATCGTGGTAGCTCATCGAAGACTTGAGTTGGGCGCCCCACTGCCCGAAGAACCCCTTGCCGCTGGCCTTCGCGTCATCGCGCGCCGCATTGACCATCGCGGCTATCTTCTCCTTGGTGAGCTCGGCAAAGATCAGCCGTCGATCGGTGATCACAAGGGTGTAGGCCTTCTGCTTGAGGCCCATGAATCCACCGACGAGCGTGAGATTACCGATGACTGCAAGGATCTGTTCGCCGTTGGCGGAGGCGGCCGCCGGGGCCGGTTGCGGGGCCTCCTGTGTCGTAACGGGTGAGCCGCACGTGGTGCAAAACCCGTCGCCGTCCTGCAGTGGACCCCCGCATGCACCACAGAAGCGTGGCTCGGGCATGACTGCTCCTCTCGCCGATGACCTTCTCCGCAAAGTGTAGCGCGAATGTGGTTCAGGTAGGTGTGTCGGGTATCATCTTCAAGATTCATAAACTTCTGAATGTTGTGAAACCTGGAGGTGGAGCGTTGTGATGTCGTCCCGTGAAGTCACGGACTCCCACGATGAGCCGCTCGACCGACTTTCGGGCATGCTCGAGGCGGTCGGTTTTCCTCACGTCATCGCGCGTGTCTACGCAGCGCTCACGCTGGCCGAGGGCGAAGGGTTATCCACGACCGAGATCGTCGAGCAGCTCGGTGTGTCGAAGGCCTCGATCAGCAACGCGATGCAGTTCCTCGTGGGCACTGATCTCGTAGAGCGGTACCGGGTACCGGGCACGCGGGAGGCGCACTACCGGATGCTCAAGGGCCGGTGGGGTGAAGTCTTAAGCCGTAAGGTCGCGGCCACCGGGCACATCCGCCGCATCGCCGGGGAGGTCCTTGGATCTACGACCTCTCCGAGGGCGCGGGAGCGGCTAGAGGAGATGCACGACGTGTACGCGTTCTTCGAGCAGGAGTTCGAAGGCGTCATCAGGCGGTTCAACGAAAGGAACGCATCATGACGGGTCCGGCCATCAGCGTGGAGAGCCTGCACTTCAGCTACGGTGACGTGGAGGCCGTCAAAGACGTCGGGTTCGAGGTGCAGCCGGGCGAGATCCTTGGTTTCCTCGGCCCCAACGGTGCGGGTAAGTCTACCACCATCAAGATGCTCACCGGACAGCTCACGCCCAAAGGTGGGATGGCACGCGTCCTCGGGGTCGACGTCTCCACCGACGACCCTGCGTTGCAGGCACGCATCGGCGTGTGTTTCGAAGAGAAGAACCTCTATATCAATATGTCGGCCAAGGAGAACCTGGAGTTCTTCGCCAGCCTCTTTGGCATCAAGGATCCAGACGCGGAAGGCGTCCTGCGCCGCGTGGGCCTCGCCGATCGCATGAACGATCGCGTGAAGACGTTCTCCAAAGGCATGCGCCAGCGCATGATGATCTCGCGTGCCTTCATCAACAAGCCCGATGTGCTCTTTTTGGACGAGCCTACCGATGGTCTCGATCCGGTGACATCGGCCGCCATCCGGAAGACCATCCGTGAGGAAGCCGATCGTGGTGCGGCGGTACTACTGACGACCCACGACATGTTCGAGGCCGACGAGCTCTCGGATCGTGTGGCATTCATCAACGAGGGACAGGTCGTAGCCATCGACACAGCCGAGAACCTCAAGCTCAAATACGGCACGCGTTCGGTGAAGGTCCGGTTGCGCGACGGCGCCACCGTCCGCGAGGAGGTCCTGCCGCTGGACGGTGGCGCCTCATCGGCACGACTGGCCGAGCTCGCCGCCAGCCCCGACCTGCTCACCATCCACACCGAAGAAGCCACCCTGGAGCACATCTTCATCCAACTCACCGGCAGGGGGCTTGAGGGATGAGCCGTCCGATATCGCGCCCGGCGATAGTCCGGGCGCTCCTCAAGAAGGAGTTGAAGGCGTACTCGCGCGACACCGTGTACCTGCTGCTCACGCTGGCAGTGTTGGTCCTCGTGCCGCTGGCTTTCCGTGTTCTGCCGGATTCCGTGAGCGAGACGATTACGCTTGCGGTGTCGCCGCCGATCACGACGATGGTGGGAGATGCCAGGGAGACGCTCACCGAACTCGGTGCGACCGACGAACAGCTCGTCGCACTCGATGATGTCGATCTCACAGGCGGGGAGGAGGGGCTGCGGCTCGTCGAGTTCGAGGATGAGGAGCAGATGCAGGGTGTCATCGAGGGTACGGTCGAGGCGTGGAAGACCGACGACGGGGCGTTCGTGTTCCGGGCGGAGGATGCCGAG
>JAVERH010000181.1:0-3731 GCA_034007245.1 Coriobacteriia bacterium
CCACGCGTTCCTCCATGCTCGATGTGATCCGCCAGGATTACATCCGTACCGCCCGGGCAAAGGGGTGCTCGGAGAAGACGGTCATCAGGAAGCACGCCCTCGGCAACGCCCTCATCCCCATCATCACCGTCGTCGGTATGCAGCTCTCCAATGTGCTCACCGGCAGTGTCCTCGCCGAGACCGTCTTCTCATGGCCCGGCATCGGACGGTTAATCTTTGACTCCATCGCCAAACGCGATGCCCCGATGGTCACCGGTTCCATCATCCTCTGTTCGATCCTCATGGTCATCGTCAACCTGGTGGTGGATATCTTCTACGCATTCTTTGATCCCCGCATCAAAGCCAACTACATGAAAAAGGGGTAAGCAATGCAGGCACCTACCATCGAGAACACACCTATGAAGAGCAGGTCGCAGCTGCAAGAGACGTGGCGCAGGCTCCTCAAGAACAAGGGCGCCATCATCGGCATGGTCTTCTTGCTGCTGCTCATCATCGCCGCCATTCTCAGCGGCATCATCTTCGACTACGATACCCAGGTCATTGGCCAGGACATCAAGAACCGGCTCCAATGGCCGAGCCGGGAGCATATCTTCGGCACCGACGAGCTCGGGCGGGATATCTTCATCCGGATCCTCTACGGGTCGCGCTACAGCCTCGCCATCGGGTGTGGCAGCGTGGCCATCGGCCTGGTCACCGGCGTCATCCTCGGCGCGGTGGCTGGGTTCTATGGCGGCGTGGTCGACCAGGTGATCATGCGCGTCAATGACATGCTCTACGCAATCCCCAATATCATGATCGCCGTGGTCATCGTCTCCCTGCTCGGGACGAGCACCTTCAACCTGTTGTTGGCGCTGACCTTTACCTGCTCCACCTCCTTTGTGCGCATATCGCGGGCGTCGGTGCTCTCGATCAGGGGGATGGAGTATGTCGAGAGCGCCTATGCGATGGGGCTTCCGACCTGGAAGGTGATCCTCAAGCACATCATCCCCAACTCATTGAGCCCCATCATCGTGCAGGTGACCCTGCTCATCGGCTCCATGATCATCGCCGCCTCATCGCTCTCATTTTTGGGGATCGGCGTACCATCCCCGGCTCCGGAGTGGGGGGCGATGCTCAGCTCCGGGCGTAGCCAGATTCGCAATGCACCGTACATCTGCGTGATACCGGGGCTTGCAATCCTCTTCACCGTGCTCTCGTTGAACCTGCTCGGTGATGGGCTGCGTGACGCCCTCGATCCAAAGTTGAAGAAGTAGGAGAGCGTATGAAACCGAGTCACGATGATGTCCTGCTGAGTGTGCAGGATCTTCATGTCCAATACGATACGGATGCCGGCACCGTCTATGCGGTCACCGGCCTGGATCTTGAGATCCAGCGGAAGCACACCGTTGCCCTGGTGGGGGAGACCGGGGCTGGCAAGACAACGACAGCCCTCTCGATCTTGAATCTCGTGCCTAACCCCCCCGGAGTCATCACCAAGGGCACGATTCTCCTCGATGGACAGAACATCCTGGAGTTCGGGGCCGAGGAGCTACAGAAGATGCGCGGCAATGATGTGGCCATGATCTTCCAGGACCCCATGACCGCCCTCAACCCCGTGATGACCGTCGGTGAACAGATCGCCGAGTCGATCGCGCTGCACAACGATGTCAGCGAGTCCGAGGCGATGAAGCGGGCAAAGAACATGCTGCGCCTCGTCGGCATCGATGACGGGAGGGCGGGCGAGTACCCACACCAGTTCTCCGGCGGGATGCGCCAACGGGTGGTGATCGCCATCGCCCTGGCGTGCAAACCGCGGCTGTTGATCGCCGATGAGCCGACCACGGCCCTCGATGTCACCATCCAGGCCCAGCAGCTCGTCCTTATCAAGGACCTGATCACCAACGGCGGCATGTCGATGCTGCTCATCACCCATGATCTTGGGGTCGTGGCAGAGACGAGTGACGATGTTGCGGTCATGTACAGTGGCCGGATCGTCGAGCGGGGCACCACCGCCGAGGTCTTCAATGACCGTCTCCACCCCTACACCCAGGGCCTCTTCAACTCCCTGCCCAACCTCCGCAAGCAGGGGGAGGAGCTGCAACCCATCAAGGGGATGATGCCCAACCCGATGGAGCGGATCGTCGGTTGCCCCTTCGCCCCCCGGTGCGAGCATGTCATGGACCGATGCCTGAAAGAGGAGCCGGTTTTGAAGGAACAGGGCGGGACCCATGCGGTGGCGTGCCACCTCTACGACGATAGTACAGCAAAGGATGGTTTACATGGCTGATGAGACGGTATTGCAGGTCGAGGGCCTGACCAAGTACTTCCCCACTGCTGCAGGTCTGCTCCACGCAGTCGATGGCCTCGACTTCTCGGTGCCCAGGGGCAAGACCTTAGGCCTGGTGGGCGAGAGCGGCTGTGGCAAATCGACGACAGGGCGTGTCATCCTGAAGCTGCTCAAGCCCACCAGCGGCCGGATCATCTTCCAGGGTGAGGATATCACCAACTACAGCGCCCGGCGGATGAGGCCGCTGCGCTGCCAGATGCAGATGATCTTCCAGGACCCCTTCAGTTCGCTCGACCCGAGGCAGAGTGTCATGCAGTTGATCAGCGAGCCGATCATCCAGCATCGCCTGTTGAAGTCGAAGCGGGATATCGAGCATCGTACACTGGAGTTGATGGATACCGTCGGCTTGGCCAGCCGGTACATCAACACCTATCCCCATGAGCTCGACGGGGGGCGGAGACAGCGTATCGGCATCGCCCGTGCATTGGCCGTCGACCCCAAACTCATCGTCTGCGATGAGCCGGTGTCGGCACTCGACGTCTCCATCCAGGCCCAGATCCTGAACCTGCTCAAGCAACTGCAGCGCGAGTACGGCCTGACCTACCTCTTCATCACCCACAACCTGGCGGTCGTGCGGTACTTCAGCGATGAGATCGCAGTCATGTACCTTGGCAAGATCGTTGAGCAGGCCCCTGCTGAGCGGCTCTTCTCAAAACCGATGCACCCCTATACCAAGGCGCTCTTTGATGCGGTCCCCCAACCGATCGTCGGTGAGGGGAGGGTGGAGCGACAGCTCATCCGCGGTGAGATCACCAGTGCGGTGAACCTGCCTGATGAGTGTCGTTTCTGCTCACGCTGTGACTACGTCATGGACGCCTGCCGGCAGAAGGACCCGCCATTGATCGAGATTGCCCCTGGTCACCGCGTCGCCTGTGCACGGGTCAGGAGCATGGGTGACTTCACCATAGAGAAGACGCGTTAACGAGCTGGATCGAAGCCGTAAAAGTGGAGGACATTCATGTCCTCAGGGCTGTCGCAAAAGTGGTCTCCACCCCCATCGTAGGTTTTGTGGATGCCGTGGTCCGGTGCGAAGACGAAGAGCGTATCGTACCCACTCCAGGAGCGCTTCGCCTCGGAGACGAGGCGGGAGAAGTCGTTGATGTGCCGCTCGAGGGCGGCGATGGATCGCTGGCTCTCCGGCTCGGTGTCGTGGATTGCGTCGTCATAGTCCATATTGTAGACCACCACCACCTCGTGCTCCCCCTCCTTGATGAGCCTGAGGCCCTGCTGGACAGCGCTCTCGTCGCTCTCCTCCCGGTTGTAGTAGGTGATGGGCCGTCCGGTGAAGATCAACGCCATCGATGAGTCGTCACGGGCGACGAGGGCGGTCCTGACCCCTTGGGCGGGGAGGGCATCAAAGAGGGTGTCGATGGTCACCAGCTGCTTGACGTAGTGCTGGATGCCG
>JAVERH010000182.1:0-3701 GCA_034007245.1 Coriobacteriia bacterium
ATTCTAGCAGTGACCACCCTACACGTCAGCGAGACATCGCACCCCTTTTCGGGCATGACTCATGTGCTATCGTTGCATCACGTCGTCGCCTCTCTGGCGGAGACGGGATGTGTGCACCGGGCCCTGATACGGGCCGTCGTCGCCTCCCGCGACGCACGGGCACCACGGGTCCGGCCTTTTTTGAGAAGGCCCGTCCGTGTGTTGCACGAGGAGGCGATGCTCATGGGAGCGCCCAGCACCGAAAAGGTCCGTAACGTCGTCCTGCTTGGCCATGGAGATGCCGGAAAGACGTCGCTTGCCGAGGCGATGCTCTTCATGGCAGGACTGACCAACCGTCTCGGCAGCGTCGCTGATGGACACTCCAGCCTCGACCACGAACCAGAAGAGATCCGTCGCAAGATCACCCTGAACCTCTCGATGGCGCCCGTAGAGCACAACGGCGTCAAGATCAACATCATCGATACTCCCGGTTACGTCGATTTCATCGGCGATGCGGTAGCCGGCATGGAAGCCGCCGAGATGGCACTGTTCGTGGTCGACGCCGTCGCTGGCCCACAGGTGCAGACGCGGAAACTCTGGAAACTCGCCACGGATATGGGAATCGCAAAAGCGGTCTTCATCAACCGAATGGACAGAGAGCATGCCGACTTCGATGCGGCCATGGCCGCCCTCGATACAGCGTTCGGACATCGCGTCGGTGCCGTACAGATACCGATCGGGGCCGAACAAGACCTTCGCGGCGTCATCGATATCATCCGCATGAAGGCATGCCTCAATAAGGACGGCGAGGAAGAGATCCTTGATATCCCCGCCGAACTCGCCGGTGCGGCCGAAGCCGCGCGTGACAAGCTTTGCGAGTTGGTGGCCGAGGCGGACGATAGCCTCATGGAGAAGTATCTTGAAGGCGAACGCCTGAATCAAGAAGAGCTCGAAACCCTTCTGGACAAGGCGATAGCCCAGTCGATCTTCATCCCGGTCTTTGTCGGCTCGGCCATCACGATGCAGGGCGTTGACGACCTCATGGACGACATCGTCACGTTCTTCCCGCAGCCCACGGCACACGGGCCGCTTATCACCGTCGAGGGTGATGAGATCCCCTTCTCGGTCGATGGTGAGGTCGCAGTACACGTTTTCAAGACGTTCTCGGACCCCTACGTCGGACGCATGAACTTCGTCAAGGTCGTCTCGGGCACTCTTATGCCCGGCCAGGACCTTGTGAACTCGCGCACCGGTAAGAAGGAGCGCATCGCGCATATCTATAAGATGATCGGGAAGGAGACCGTCGATATCGAAGCCGCCCCTGCGGGCGACATCGCCGTCCTGACGAAGCTCTCCGACACACTCACCAACGACACGCTCTCGGCAAAGGGAGATATCGCCTTCGCGCCGCTTCCGCTCCCCGAGCCACTCTACCCGGCCGCGATCGTCGCCAAGACCAAAGCCGACGAGGACAAACTCGGCTCCGCCCTCAAGAGCATCGTCGAAGAGGACCCCTCGATCCTGTTGCGCCGCGACGAGGAGACCCATCAGACCGTCATCACCGCCTACGGCGACGCTGCCGTGGACGTGCTCATCAACCGGCTGCGCGACCGCTTCCATGTCGAGGCAGAGCTCGTCGATATCCGCATCCCCTACCGTGAGACGATCCGCAGGACCGCTCAGGCGCAGGGTCGCCACAAGAAGCAGACAGGCGGAAGTGGTCAGTTCGCCGACTGCTGGTTGCGGATCGAGCCGAACCCCGGCGGCGGATATGAGTTCATCGATGAGATCGTCGGTGGCCGGATATCCAAACCGTTCATCGTGGCGATCGACAAGGGTATCCAGGACACGATGCCGTCGGGCGCGATTGCCGGCTACCCCGTACAGGATGTGAAGGTCGCCGTCTACGACGGGTCGATGCACGCGGTCGACTCCAACGAGATGGCCTTCAAGACCGCTGCACGCATCGGCTTTCGCGCTGCCGCCGAGAAAGCCGACCCCATCATCCTCGAGCCGATCGCAACACTCGAGATCGAGATACCCGACGAGTATGCAGGCGCGGTCATGGGAGACGTCTCTTCGATCCGTGGTCGTATCCTCGGCATGGACGCCCCCGAGGCAGGGGTCCAGGTGATCAAAGCACAGGCTCCGTATGCCGAGGTCGTTCACTACTCGCCGCATCTTCGCTCAATCACGAGCGGCACCGGGGCCTTCTCGCTCAGCATCGACAGCTACGAACCGGTCCCGGCCGACGTCCAGAAGCGTCTTGTGGAGGAGCACGATAAGGAGCGGGCCGAGGGGCACTAGCAATCTCGCGCCACAGGCACTCCGACGCGAAAGGCCGGCCCGCACTGAGCGGACCGGCCTTTCGTCTGAATTTGGTGCCCTCTGTAGGATTCGAACCTACGACCTTCTGCTCCGGAGGCAGACGCTCTATCCCCTGAGCTAAGAGGGCAGGGGCGCGCGAGAACAGTAGCATACGCCTTCCTGGTTTCCAAGCAGGGAAGCGCCCGTTATGCTTGCTTCAGGATCCGCCGCGACGACAGGCACCTCGATGACGCCCCCCCGCATGCTCCTGATCGTGAACCCCGAGGCTCGGCACGGTGAGACTGGCCCGCTCGTGCCCGTCATCGAGCACCTGCTCCAGTCCTACCCACACGATACCCGGCTTACATCGGGTGTCGGACATGCCGCCGAGATCGCCCGCGAGGCAGAGGGCTACGAAATCCTGGTGGCGGTCGGCGGTGATGGCACCGTCCATGAGGTGCTGAACGGGATCATGGCGCGTGCGGAGCCCCGACCCGCGCTTGGCGTGATACCGACCGGCAGCGGGAACGATACCCGGCGAACACTCGGCGTTCCTGAAGATATAGCCGAGGCGACACTCACGCTCGCTTCCGGCGTGCGCCACTCGTTCGATATCGGCTGCTGCAACGGCGTGTACTTCAACAACTCGTTCGCCGCAGGGCTCGATGCCCGGGTCACCGCCAAGGCGGTAGAGTACAAGACCACGACGAAGCGCTCGGGTCTGTGGCTCTACCTCACGGCGCTCATCCATGTGCTCATCAACGAGCTCTACTCTCACCGCGTTCGCGTCTCCTGGGATGGAGCCGAGCCACAGGAAACCGACGTGCTCATCCTGGCGACGACGATCGGCTCGACCTACGGCGGTGGGTTCAAGATCACTCCGGACGCCATTCCCGATGATGGCTTGCTCGAGGTCTGCACCATCGATCCGCTCGGCCTTCTGCAGGCGTTACTGCGTCTACCCTTCGTTGTGTTCGGGAAGCACACACAGATGAAGGTGGTCCACATGTCACGCCACCGATCCGTCGTCATCGAATCCGACGATCCCATGCCCGCACAGATCGATGGCGAGGTCATCGTGGGCAGACGGTTCGAGATCGAGGTTCTGCCCGCTGCCATCGAGTGCATCGTGCCGGTGGATCGATGAGTCCCACCGTACTCGCAGACACCTCGCCCCCGGGTATCGCCGGATGGGTCGTCGGTGCGCTACTTCTCGCCTACCTCATCGGCTCGATACCGTCGGCATATCTCATCGTCCGCGCGGCCACCGGTGAGGACATCACCACCCACGGCACCGGCAATGTCGGTGCGATGAACGTCCGCCGTACGACCGGCTCGTGGGGCTGGTTCGTGGCCGCGATGCTCACCGATATCGTCAAGGGACTCGTACCGGTCAGCATCGCCAAGTGGCTCGC
>JAVERH010000183.1:0-3679 GCA_034007245.1 Coriobacteriia bacterium
GGTGTCCTGGTACTCGTCGACCATGACGTAGCGGATGCGGCCGGCGACCTGCTCGCGGACCAGCGGCTCCTGCATGAGCTGCCACGCGACCTTCTGCTGGTGCGAGAAGTCGACGCGGTTGCGATCCAAGAGGAGCTGCCCGTAGCGTTCGTACACCCGGCCGAGCTCGACGATGTAGGGGTCGGGGTTTGCGGTCAGCGCGGCGGGGTCGACGAGCTCCTCTGTGAGCTTGTTGAATCGTTCGGTGAGGCGGCGGATGGTGTCCCACTTGCCGCCCCACTTGCCCAGGTACGGCGGCTCGGCGCCCTCTCCGAGCAGCTCGTTGAAGTTCTCGTAGATGAAGAGGAGCTGCGTGAGGTCATCAAGCGTCTCGAACCCAGCTCCGAGCGGCGTGTGGTGACGGTACTCCTGGATGAGCGCGTTGCAGATGCTGTGAATGGTCCCGGTGCGCAGCGAGGTCAGGTCACCCTCGTAGCCGCACTGGGACGCGGCATCCGCGAGACGGTCTCGCAGTTCGAGCGCGGCTTTCTCTGTGAAGGTGGAGAGGATGATCTCGGACGGCTGGGCCTTGCCGAGCAGCAGCGCGTTGAGCGTGCGAAGGACGAGGCAGAGCGTCTTGCCCGAGCCGGGCCCGGCGATGACGAGAAGGGGGCCCTCCAGGGTGCCGATCACCTGGCGCTGGTCATCGTTCAGCGTCGGGAAGTGCTCACCTATGGCGGGGTGGAGCTCAAGCTGCATGTCACTCCGGAGGGGTCGGAGGATGTGATACGCACCTGCACAGGTTAATTATCGCAGAGAGGGCTGACACGGAGGCTGGGGCGGTCACGCATGCGCGACGGGGAGGCGGCCTAACCCACGCTTCTGCAGTCTGCGTAACAGCATATGACAAGAGGCCCCTGCGTGTCGCTGGGACCTCCGTGAGGCCACGTCCCGTCAAGTGGTGTATGAAGCCCGCTGCTCCGGCCTCGAGTATCTCGCTCAGCCGGCCATGAGCGCGGGCACCACCTCCTGATCGAGCCCGTCGGTCACGGCGAGGACCGGCTGCATCGTCTTCTCGATCGACTCGATCGACATGTACCGTCTCGAGACCTGCCACTCGTCGTGCTGCTCTGAGAGCACCGAGCCCACGAGCCGGATGATGCTCTCACGGTTCGGGAAGATGCCGACCACGTCACTCCTGCGCCGGATCTCACGGTTGAGCCGCTCCTGGGGGTTGTTGGACCAGATCTGCCGCCAGTGGCAGACGGGGAAGGTCGAAAACGCCGTGATGTCGGCCGCAGCGTCCTCGAGCATCATCGCCACATCAGGGAAGCGCTCCCCGAGCTGGCCGACGACACGGGCGAGCTGCGCTGCGACCTCTTCTGCGCTCGGCTGGGCGAAGATGGTGCGCACGAGGGTGGCCACGAACGGCTGGGCGGACTTCGGAACCCGGCAGAGCACGTTTCGCATGAAGTGGGTGCGGCACCGCTGCCAGGCCGCGCCGGGAAACACGGCCTCGATCGCTGAGACGAGGCCCTTGTGGGAGTCCGAGACCACGAGTTTCACGCCGGAAAGCCCCCGGGCCACGAGGTCGCGCAGGAACGCGGTCCACGCAGGGCCCGACTCCTCGGTGAACGTGTCCACGCCCACGATCTCACGCCTGCCCTCCGCGTTGACGGCGGTCGCGACGATGCAGGCGACTTTCACCACGCGTCCGCCTTCGCGCACGCGCACGGCAAGCGCGTCGACCCACAGGTAGGGATAGCTTCCGCCGTCGAGCGGGCGGCTCCTGAAGGCGGCGACCTCCTCGTCGAGCGTCTTGGCCAGCCTCGAGACCTGTGATTTGGAGATGCCCTCGATCCCGAGCGTCTTCACGAGCCCGTCCACGCGCCTGGTGGAGACGCCTCTCACGTAGCACTCGGCGATCACCGCCACGAGCGCCCGCTCGGCACGACGCCGGTTCTCGAGCAGCCAGTCGGGGTAGTAGCTGCCCTCGCGCAGCTTGGGCACGGCGAGCGGTATCGTGCCGACGCGCGTGTCGAGCTCGCGCTCACGATAGCCGTTGCGGCGGTTCACGCGCTCGTCTGAGCGTTGTCCGTAGCCAGCCCCGCAGAGCGCATCGGCCTCCGCGCCCATGAGCTCTTCAGCGAACACCTTGAGCATCTCGCGCATCACGTCGAGATCCGCATCCTCAAGCGTCTTGCGCAACCACGTCAGTCGGTCCATGTTGTCCTTGGTCACTGTCTCCTCCTTGGTTCCGGGGTCTGAATCACCCTCAAGGATGGAGCAGTGGCCGCCTCATGTCAGGCGGCCGGGCCTTCGTACACCACTACCGGGGACGTTAACACTTTGATCATTGCGAGTCTGATTCTGAGTATTCCTATGTCTGCCTATGCAGGCACTTACGTTCCCACGTCAACATGGAATCTCAGCACTGCTGGACAGTACAATTTCTACGGGAAAGCCTCGGTATCGAATCTATTCACCAACTATCTCTTCACTGGCGTGAGCAGCGCAAGAATCTCTTGTGTGAACAGAAGCACAACGACCAGCCTCAAGGTGCGCTTGATGAGAGACGATCCCTTCGTCGACACTTCAGTGTCGACTGTCACTATCCCCAAAAACGGGACTACGACATGGACTGTCACTGGTCTTAGTTCTACTCGTAAGTACTATGTGAAGTTCGAGGCACCATGTGACTTCACTGGTTACATCCGCAAGCCATAGAAGTACGGAGTCAAGCCAAGTGGCCATGATTCAGATGTATGTAGAACAGATGCTCGGCTTCATTCTCGCGATTACCCCTGTGTATGTGCTACTGAGGCTCGCGTACCTGAAGGTGGGCAAGAAACAGACCACTTGGAAGCGAGAATTGCTTCTCGGTTTATGCGTTGCGTACGGCGTCGGTCTACTGTCGCAGACGATCCTCCCACCCGGGCAGTACTACTTTGAACGAGGGTCGCTGTACATCAACCCGATCATACTTTCAGAACGGCAGTTCAACCTGATTCCGTTCGCCACCATCCGAGACTACCTCTTCACACACAACGATGCGGTCAGCAACTGGACAGATGTGTCCATACTCAATCTTCTCGCCAATCTGTTTCTGTTCGCACCCATCGGGTTCCTTGCGCCTTTGGTCTCGAGGAAACCCCTACACCTCAAGCACGTGCTCATCCTGTCCCTTGTAGTGTGTGTCGTCATTGAATTCATCCAGTACTTCGGTAGTCGCAGCGCAGATATTGATGACCTGATATTGAATGTCTGTGGAGCTTGCCTCGGGTATGGACTGCTGGTCTTATGGCGGAAGGTGACTCAGAAACCGGGCGCACTGAATCAGTACGCGAAGAGTCTCGATTCGGTCTTGCGGAATGACTAGATGAAGTAGTCCCGGAATCACGCCAACGCCCCTTCCTGTCTCTCTGACAAGAACGAAGGGGCGAGTAGGCCCCCGCTTCTGCGGGGGGCCTACGTCATCATGAGAGTTCGGTGCGGGGGGAGCGCACCGGCCCCCTAGGGATCTGGTCGTAGCCAACCAGCCTTACCTGAATATAGGCGCTAGCGACCGACTGGCCCGGCCACGTCCCGTCAAGTGGTGTATGAAGCCCTCTGCTCCGGCCTCGAGTATCTCACTCAGCTAGCCATGAGCGCGGGCACCACCTCCTGATCGAGCCCGTCGGTGACGGCGAGGACCGGCTGC
>JAVERH010000184.1:0-3669 GCA_034007245.1 Coriobacteriia bacterium
ACATCAGGAACCGGGACAAGACCCACGTTGGGTTCGATCGTCGCAAACGGATAGTTGGCCGCATCGACCTGCCGCCGTGTGAGCGCGGTGAACAACGTCGACTTGCCGACGTTAGGAAGACCCACGATACCGATGGACAGCGCCACTGACACCGCTCCTCTCGTTTGCCCCGGGGGACGCGCGTGCTGCGATACTATACCATCATGAAGACCCCCCGAAGACACACGATATCGCGCCACCGAGACGTGCTTCATGTGCGCGGTGCACGGTGATGAACGCCGGGGTAGCCGCAGCGCTCTCCCTGGGTTTCAGCGCGTTCCTCATCGGGCTCACCGGTGCTATGTCGCCGGGACCCTATCTCACGACGACGATCACCCGCACGGTCACCCGCGGACCTCGATCAGCAGCACTCATGCTCGTTGGACACGCACTGCTCGAAGGCACCCTGCTTCTCGGCTTCGCCTTCGGACTCCAAAACGTGCTCGCTGCTCCGACGGTCCACCGCGCGCTCTCGGTTGTAGGAGGCGGCTTCTTGGTGTGGATGGCGGCCGGCCTGCTTCGCGGAGCCGTCAGCGGTCCCCTGAGCGCACAAAGCGACACTACAGCACCTGTGGCGGAGTCTCGGTTAGGCTCCGTACTCCAGGGGGCGGCGGTGAGCCTTTCAAACCCCTACTGGTCACTCTGGTGGGCGACGATCGGCGTCAAGCTCGCTATCGATGGGCTTGCGATCGGGCCTGCCGGGGTGGCTGCGTTCTTCATCGGACACCAGTTGGCCGATGTGACCTGGTACGGGCTCGTGATCGCTGCCACCTCACGGGGTCGATCGCTGCTCACTCCCGGCGTGTACCGCACCGTCATCGGCGCATGCGCACTGTTCCTGCTCTACCTGGGAGCCCGGTTCGTGCTCGAAGGGTTTGGAGTCAGCTGATACACCTGCGGGAACTACGGACCCGGCTATAGGGCGTTCGACTGCTCCCCAGGTGGCATGATACCCCGAACAACAGCAGGGACCCCGGCTCGTGTTGCGCCGGGGCCCCTGCTCGGATCACGTGCTCAGGTAAGCGGTGCGGGCGTTACATCATGCCCATTCCGCCACCCATGCCAGCCATAGCGGCTGCAGCAGCATCGTCTTTGCTGGGGATGTCGGAGATGGTGGTCTCAGTGATGAGGATCAGTGCCGCGATAGAGGCTGCGTTCTGCAGCGCCGTGCGGGTGACCTTCACCGGATCGATGACACCCATCTTGAGCAGGTCCCCGTACTCGCCGGTGGCGGCGTTGAGGCCCTCGCCTGCGCCAAGTGCCTTGACCTTCTCGACGATGACCGAACCCTCGAAGCCGGCGTTGGTGGCGATCTGCTTCAGCGGCTCGCCAAGTGCCTTCTTGATGATGGCAACGCCGATCTGCTCGTCACCATCCAGCTCGAGCGCGTCGAGCGCCGGAACCGCGTCGGTAAGAGCAACGCCGCCGCCGGCGACGATTCCCTCTTCGACCGCAGCACGAGTCGCCTGGAGCGCGTCCTCGATGCGGTGCTTCTTCTCCTTGAGCTCGACCTCGGTCGCTGCGCCCACCTTGATGATGGCAACACCGCCGGAGAGCTTGGCCAGACGCTCCTGGAGCTTCTCGCGATCGAAATCTGAGTCGGAGTTCTCGATCTCAGACTTGATCTGGCTGATGCGAGCCTTGATCTGCTCCTCGGAACCCTTCCCGCCGATGATCGTGGTGTCGTCCTTGGTCACCTTGATCTTCTCGGCACGACCGAGCATCTCGAGCGTGACGTTCTCGAGCTTGTGGCCGAGCTCCTCGCTGATGACCTGACCACCGGTGACGATGGCGATGTCCTCGAGCATACGCTTGCGGCGATCACCGAAGCCCGGTGCCTTGACGGCGACCGAGGTGAACGTACCACGAAGCCTGTTGACGATAAGTGTGGCGAGCGCCTCGCCCTCGACGTCCTCGGCGATGATCAGGAGCTGGCGACCGGCCTGCATGACCTTCTCGAGCACCGGCAGAAGATCCTGGATATTACCGATCTTGCTGTTGGCGATAAGGACGAGCGGGTCCTCTACCACGGCCTCCATGCGATCGGAGTCTGTGACCATGTACGGCGACACGTAGCCCTTGTCGAACTGCATGCCCTCGACGGTCTCGATGTCGATACCAAAGGTCTGCGACTCCTCGACAGTGATTACGCCGTCCTTACCGACGACCTCCATGGCCTCGGCGATCTTGTTACCGATGGTCTCATCGGCAGCCGAGATGGAGCCGACGTGGGCGATCTCTTCCTTGTCCTCGATCTCCTTGGCGTGACCCTTGATGGTCTCGACCACCGTGTCCACAGCCTTCTCGATGCCGCGCTTGACCGCAAGCGGGTTAGCACCGGCAGCCACGTTGCGCAGGCCCTCGCGCACGATGACCTGTGCAAGCAGGGTCGCAGTGGTGGTACCGTCACCGGCGACATCGTTGGTCTTGGTGGCGACCTCCTTGACGAGCTGGGCGCCCATGTTCTCGATCGGATCCTCAAGCTCGATCTCCCTGGCGATGGTCACACCATCGTTCGTGATCGTGGGAGCGCCGAACTTCTTCTCAAGCACAACGTAACGGCCGCGCGGGCCGAGGGTCACCTTGACTGCATTGGCCAGCTTGTTCACACCAGCCTCGAGGCCGCGACGGGCCTCCTCATCGAAACGAATATCCTTTGCCATACGGTGAATCCCCTCCTTCTGGGTTCAGGTTCGGATAGATGACGTTCTAGTCGTTCACGACGGCGAGGATGTCACTCTGTGACATGATGAAGAACTCCTCGCCTTCGACCTTGATAGAGGTCTTGCCCCACTCCTTGTAGATGACGACATCGCCTACCTTGACGTCCATCGGAATGCGCTTCTCACCCTCATCGTCCCAACGTCCCTCGCCAGCGGCGACGATCTCGCCCTTCTGCGGCTTCTCCTTGGCGGAGTCCGGGATCACGAGACCGCTCTTGGTCTGCTCCTCGGCCTTGGCCGGTTTGACGACGACGTTGTCGAACAGCGGCTTCAAATTCATGCTCTACCCTCCTGTATCGTACGTGTGACTCGACAGATGATCACCGCGTGGTATGCGGCGGTTGCCGGATCTCCCCGGCGAAGGATTGGCACTCTATGGCTCCGAGTGCCAACACCATCGAATCATAGCCTCTCCGCCCACAGGTTTCAAGACCCCTCTGCACGTTCATGACAGATTGCTTGAGTGTATGACGCTTAGATTCGGAACCCCTACCGCCCCAGGCGGAGATTCGGCACAGCATCGGCCTCGAGACCAAGGAACCTGCCTGCGAGAAGCGCATCATGTGCAGCTGCTGCGATCATCGCAGCATTGTCGGTACACAGCTCCAGCGGCGGCACGCTCAAGGTGACCCCCTCGGCCGCCAAGGCCGACTTGAGCTGCTCGCGCAACGCCGGGTTCGCGGCTACACCCCCGGCAAGGACAACAGCACGCGCACCGGTGACACGAACCGCCTTCAATGTCTTAGCCACCTGCACCTCGGTCACGGCGGCCTGGAACGATGCTGCGATGTCCGGAACCCTGAGCTCACGCCCCTCCCGTCGCTCACGCTCGACGTACTGGATGACCGCCGTCTTGAGCCCCGACAAAGAGACGTCGAGGTTGTCGGTGCGCAGCATGGGCCGAGGA
>JAVERH010000185.1:0-3657 GCA_034007245.1 Coriobacteriia bacterium
CAGGTTCGCTCTTGTAGGGGCTCCCGGCGCGACGCTGAGCGGTATCACGTCTGTTGTGGCACATCCGCAGGCAGGCGGTCAGTGTCGGCGCTGGCTCGAGCGTAACCTGCCGGGCAGGCCGGTGGATGTGGCGAACTCCAATGCCGATGCGGTTCAGATAGCCGTTGCCCACACTGGTGTGGCCGGTCTTGGTCCCGCGCTCGCAGCGGAGATCTACGGCGCCGAAGTGATAGAGCGCAACGTGCAGGACTACGCGGGCAACCAGACGCGGTTCGTGGTGATCGGGCGGGGCTTGCAGCCGAAGACCGGGACCGATAAGACTTCACTCGCGCTGTTCATGAAGCAGGACAAGCCGGGTGCGCTCCTCATGATTCTCTCTGAGTTCGCATACGGTGATATCAACCTCACCAAGATCCAGAGCCGTCCCACCAAGCGTCAGCTTGGCGACTATATGTTCTTCGTGGATCTGGAGGGTCATGTTGATGACCCTCATGTCCGGCTCGCGCTCGACTGCCTGCGCCTCAAGTTGCGCGAAGTGAAGGTGCTTGGCAGCTACCCGGTCGCACGGTAGGGCCTGGATCGGGGTCCGCTCCTCAGTGGTTCGTGTTGCGTCCTCTGCTGGTTCACGCTATAAGGAAGCATGATGAGTACGATAAGTCATACTGACTGAATGGAGCGTGCTATGAGCGATCAGCCTGTGGACTATCACCCGATGTGGGATGAGCTCGGCCTCGACCTTCCCTCACACGACGCCCTCCTGGAGGCGGTCGGTCAGCTGTATGGTGATGCGTATCTCACGCAGGAGGATCGCCCGAAGGGCATGGACTACCTCGACTTCGTTGTAAGCGAGGTCCACGGTCTGCGCATCAAAGAGCTCGATGACTTCCGCAAGACCGGAGGCAAGGTCTTCGGCACGTTTTGTCTCTACGTTCCCGAGGAGATCATCCGTGCCGCCGGTGGCTGGTCCGTCGGTCTGTGCTCGGGTGCAGAGTTCGCCTACGACCAGGTCGAGCAGATCATGCCGCGCAACACGTGCGCACTCATCAAGAGCTTCATGGGTTTCAAGCTCGCCAAGGTTTGCCCGTACCTCGAGTCGGCCGACCTCGTCATCGGCGAGACGACGTGCGACGGCAAAAAGAAGGCCTACGAGCTGCTGGGCGAGCTACACAACACGTGGGTCATGGAGCTGCCGCAGATGAAGCGCGAGCAGGATGTCGCGCTGTGGAAGGCCGAGGTGCGCGAGCTTCTCAAGAAGGCCGAGGAGCTCACCGGCAATACGGTCACCGCGGAGTCGCTCCGTGCGGCTATCAAAGAAGTGAACGACAAGCGGTGCGCACTGCAGCGTATCGCCGCCGCGTGCACGGCCGATCCGGCACCGATCAGCGGCAAGGACAGACTGCTCGCCACGCAGGTAGCCTTCTACGATGACGTGCCGCGCTTCACTCAGATGATGAACGCGCTCGCAGACGAGCTCGAGGGCAGGGTCGCCTCGGGCGAGGGTGTAGCCCCCAAGGGTGCCAAGCGCGTGCTCGTCACCGGCACACCGATGGCGCTTCCCAACTGGAAGATCCACGACATCATCGAGAAGGCCGGCGCCGTGGTGGTCGGCGAGGAGATGTGCACCGGGAGTCGCTACTACCAGGACCTCGTTCCTGAGGATGGCGATACCGTCGACGAGATGGTAGATGCGATAGCCGAGAAGTATCTGGGCATCAACTGCGCATGCTTCACGCCCAACAAGGGTCGGACCGATGATGTCATCCGCTTGGCCAAGGCTTATGGAGCCGATGGTGTCATCGACCTGTCGCTCCAATTCTGTGGCCTGTACGAGATGGAGTCGCACGGCATCGAGACGGCGGTCCGTGAGGCGGGGTTGCCGGTACTCAAGATCACGACCGACTATTCCATGGAGGATGCGGGCCAGCTCTCGACTCGCGTTGAAGCGTTCCTGGAGATGCTGTAAGCGATGCGGGTCCTCGGGCTCGATATAGGCTCGCGGAGCATCGATGCGGTCTGGCTTGATGGTGAGCGGATCGTGGACTGGGCGGTGGCCGACTCGGGATACGATCCCGGGTCGGCCTCGGCCGTGTTCGTCGAGCGCGATGCTCATGACGTCGTCGTGGTCACCGGCTACGGACGTCGCGTAGCGAAGGAGCGTTTCGGCTGCACGGCCATCACCGAGATAACGGCGTACGGTATCGGTGCGGCGGCGCTCTTCCCCGAGGCGGCGTCGGTGCTCGATATCGGTGGTCAGGACACGAAGGTGATATCGCTCGGGCAGGCCGGGCGGGTCGTCGACTTCGAGATGAACGACAAGTGTGCGGCCGGGACCGGGAAGTTTCTCGAGGTGATGGCGCGTGCACTCGGCTTCTCCCTCGAGGAGATGGCTGCAGTGTCACGTGGTGCGGAGAGTGGGATCGCCATCTCCAGCATGTGCACTGTCTTCGCTGAGAGTGAGGTGACCGGTCTTGTGCATCGTGGCGAGGATCGGGCGCGTATCGCTCGCGGCTTGCATGATGCGATCGCCAAGCGCACGCTTGGCTCACTTAAGCGTATCGATGCACAAAGTCCACTCGTTTTTGCGGGAGGAGTGGCGAAGAACCCCGCGATGGTCGACTTGATAACCGGGGGGTTTGCGGGTGAGGTACTAGTGCCAGATGAGTCGCAGATCGTCGGGGCGTACGGCGCGGCACTCAGTGCCGCGCGGAGTTGAAAGGGGTGACTGATGGCTAAGAGGATACTGATAACGAGCGATACGTTCGGTGCTGCCGATGCCGAGCTCGGCACCATACTCATGCGGAGCTTCCTGGTCTCGCTTGCGCATGAGGAGATCGCACCAGTGGCGGTCATGTTCGTGAACGATGGTGTGAGGCTCGCGTGTGAGGGCTCGGATGCGCTGGACGAGCTCAGGCTCCTGGCTGCTGCGGGTGTGACCATCACCGCGTGTGGGACGTGTCTCAAGCACTTTGGGTTGCAAGATGCGCTGGCTGTTGGCACGAAGGGTGACATGCCCGGTCTGGTGGCCGCAGTCTGCGGTTCCGACGAGATTGTCACGATCGGCTGATGGGTCGCTCACCGTCACTGCATGCGGCCAGTGTGTCGTCTATCAAACCCTCAGGTCGGGCTGGTACGCTAAAGGCCAGCCGACAGGAGACCGACCTTATGCCGCTGTATACCATCGATCTCCATAACCATACGCCGGTCATCCCCACCGACTATCGAGGTGACCCGGCGACGACGCCGCGCCAGATCGTGGAGCGGGCGATCGAGCTTGGTATCGACGTCTGGGGCATCGCCGACCACTGGAGTGTGTCCTACGGCCATCGTGTCGTGGAGGCGGCAGAGGAGGTCTTTGTCGAGACCGGCCGTCGGTTACTCGTGCTGCCCGGCGCTGAGCTCAGGATCCGTCACCTTGGTGAGGAGACACACATGGTGGCGCTCTTCCCGCCGGGCGAGGAGGTCGGATGCTACGGCGCGCTGCTCGCGTCGCTCGGACTGGAGGACCCGGTGGCGCCGCTGGCGAGGCTGCCGTTCTTTGCTCACGACCGTGACCCGCTCGACGTGGCACGGCTTGTCGAGGAGGCGGGTGGGATATGCCACATCGGGCACGTGGACCGCACCTTCGGCGACTACTGCTTCATCGACTCGGAGCTCGTC
>JAVERH010000186.1:0-3645 GCA_034007245.1 Coriobacteriia bacterium
GAGGACCACGTAGGCCATCTGGCTGATCGTGGAGTACGCGAGCCGACGCTTGAGATTGTCCTGGTTGACCGCGAGGGCGGCGGCGAAGAGCACGGTGAATCCCGCAACTCCGGTGACGTACGGCATCACGCCCATCGACGTGAGAAGGCTGGTGCCGAAGACCTGGAATACCGTGCGGATGATGCCGAAGCTGCCTGCAGCGACCATGACGCCTGACAGCACGGCCGAGAACGGCGCCGGGGCGGCCGGGTGCGCGTCGGGAACCCATCCGTGCAGCGGCACGAGCGCCGCTTTGACTCCGAATCCGGCGAGGAAGCACCAGAAGATCGCCTGGAGCATCGCGGGGTCGGTCTCGGGACTCAGGATGCCGCCCGCCGTGAACGTCTGGACTCCCGCTGAGAAGAACGTCAGCACGATCGCAAGGAGAACGAGCGTGCCGCCGAAGAGGATGTAGACGATGTACTTGGTGCCGGCAGCCATCGCCTCAGGCGTCTCCTCATGCACCACGAGCGGGTAGGTCAGGATGCTGAACAGCTCGTAGAAGATGAGGAAGGTGAGCAGGTTGCCCGCATACGCCAGGCCCATGGTCCAGGCAAGGCACAGGATGAAGAAGCCGTAGTACCGGCCCAGACGGTGTTCGCCGCGCATGTAGCCCAGCGAGTACACGAGCGCGAGCAGCCACAGCACCGCGACGGTCGCGCCAAAGAGCGCTCCGGCGGCGTCGACCCGCAGGTACATCCAGATTTGTGGTGTGAGCTGGAGGATATAGGTGTCGTACACCGTGCCGCTCGCGACTCCGGCAGCCAGGACCAGCGCCACCGCTGCCACCGCTGCCGCTACGACAAGCAGCAACGCGGCACGCGCATGCTCTGAGACCCGCTGCGCTGGCACGGTAAGCACCGCTGCGACGATCGGCAGCGCGAACGCGAGCAGTGGAAGTATCGAACGGGTCGCTTCGGTCTCCATACCGACCACCTCTACATCCCGAAGACGAACGTCACCGCGGCCTGTGCGAGCGCAAAGGGCATACCCGGCACCGACACGGTCATACCGAGCAGCAGTACGTACGCGGCGCACGCGAGCGTGGGACCGAGCATCGTCCAGTGCGCCTCTTGCACGACGACCTCCTCGCGCGGAGCCTTGAAGAACGCCGTGTAGACGATGGGCAGCCAGTACGCGGCGTTGAGCAGCGCGCTTCCCAGCATCACGAGCGCGTAGATCCAGCGATCACTCTCAAGCGCGCCGAGCGAGAGGTACCACTTGGTCACGAATCCCGCGAAGAGTGGTATGCCGATGAAACTGAGTGCTGCCACCGTGAATGCGCCCATCGTGTAGGGCATCCGGTAGCCGATGCCCGCGAGCTCGTGGATCGTCGTCTTGCCAGTCGTACGCTGGATAGAGCCTGCAACGAAGAACATCGTGATCTTGGCGAAGGCCTGGTTGGCGATGTGGACGATCGCCGCCGTGGCGGCGAGCGGCGACAGGAGCGCTGCCCCGAGCACGATGTACGAGAGCTGGCTGATCGTGGAGAACGCGAGTCGCCGCTTGAAGTTGTCCTGGAAGATGGCGATTATCGATGCGGTTACGATGGTCACAGCCGCGAGCGCGGCAAGCCAGTCGCACACCCCCAGCTCGCGCAGCAGCTCCACGCCGAACACGTTGTAGATGGTGCGCAGCACACCGAACGCGCCCACTTTCACAACCGCGACCGCGTGGAGGAGCGCGCTCACCGGTGTGGGCGCCACCATGGCTGTCGGCAGCCAGCCGTGCAGCGGCATGATCGCCGCCTTCACGCCGAATCCCGCGATGAGGCACACGAAGAGCGCGGTGAGGGTCGTCCGACCGGCCTCCATGGAGAGGATGCCCGGCTGTGAGAGCGTCATCGTGCCTGCAAGCTGATAGGTCCAGATCGATCCAAGCAGCACGAACGCGCCACCGGTGAGCGTATAGACGAGATATGTGCGCCCGGCTCGCATCGCCTCAGGGGTCTCGTCGTGGATGACGAGCGGGTACGTGCAGATGGTGAGCGTCTCGTAGAAGAGGAACATGGTGAGCAGGTTCTCGGCGAACGCCACACCGACGGTGGTCGAGACGCAGAGCGCGAAGAACCCGAAGAACCGCCGGCGGTTGGGTTCGCGCTCCATGTAGCCTATCGCATAGACGGTCGTGAAGAGCCACAGTGTCGAGGAGACCACAGAGAAGAACATCCCGAGGGCGTCTGCGCGGAACGCGAGCCCGACGCCCGGCGTGAATTCCACCAGGTCGAACGTGTAGACCACGCCCCGGAGTGACCCGGGCAACATCGACATGACGATGCCGAGCTTCGCGAGCGCAGCCGACACGCTCCAGAATCGACGCCAGAACGTGTTGTCGGCGGCAGCGAACACCAGCGCACCGCACAGAAGAGATATCGCGGGAGCCAGGGCGACCCGTGCGTCCACGACTTCCATCTAGCCACCTCCTAGCGGAGCGAGCAGGCGTGTCACCGCAGGTTCGATGAAGCTCAGTGGGAGCCTCCCGAGCACACCCATGACCAGGCAAAGCGCGGCAAGGATGAGCACGGGCACGAGCATGGTGGCAGGCGCCTCGTGGACGGCGGGGGCTCCTGCCTCCTGCGGCTTGCGGAAGTAGAAGGCGTTCACCATGCGGATGTAGTAGACGAAGATCAGCAGTGCGCCGAAGACGAGCGCCACCGCAAAGAGAGGCTCCCCTGCCTGCATCGCACCAAGCGCGATGTACCACTTGCACAGGAAGCCAGCTGTCGGTGGGATCCCAACGATCGATATCGCGCCGATGGAGACGGCAGCTGTGGTGAGGGGCATCGACCGGCCGACTCCCGCAAGACCGGTCAGCGTGCGCCGTCCTGTCTGGTGGATGAGCGCTCCCGCGCCCAGGAAGAGCGTTGCTTTGATAAGCGCGTGGTTGAACACATGCACGCTTGCACCGATGAGCGAATAGGGGGATGCCAGTCCGAGTCCCATGACGATGTAACCGATGTTCGAGATGGTGGAGTAGGCGAGCATCATCTTGATGTCGTCCTGGAACACTGCGAAGAACGCACCCATGACGATCGAGATCGCCCCGAGCCAGGTGAGCATGAGGTTCAGACCGCTGAGGTCGATCGCCCCCGAGCCGTAGGCGATCTGGTACACCCGTAGCATGCCGAGAATGCCGACCTTGACGACGAGCCCCGACAGTACTGCCGATACGGGGCTCGGGGCGATCGCGTGCGCATCGGGCAGCCAGATGTGCAGGGGGAAGAGCGCCGACTTCACCATGAATCCGAGGGTGAGCGCTGCGAATGCAAGCACGAGCGGCGCCTCCGCCGACCCGGCGAGCCGACCGGTGACATCAGCCATGTTGAGCGACCCGGTGAGCGCGTAAAGCAGGCCCACGCCGAACAGGATCGAGAGCGACGATACCGCCCCCATGACCAGGTACTTGAACGCTGCCATTTCGGCAGTCTTCTCGCCGCTGATAGCGACGAGCGCGTAGGCCGAGAGTGAGAGGATCTCCATGAAGACGTACAGGTTGAACAGATCTCCGGTGACGATGAAGCCGATCATGCCGGTCATGTTGAGCAGTAGGAGCGTGTAGTAGTAAGGGATGCGCCCGGGTGCAAGGGCATCACGTGCGTAGTGTCGC
>JAVERH010000187.1:0-3622 GCA_034007245.1 Coriobacteriia bacterium
TGGTGCGTAGTCACCAATCTCACGGGTGCCCGGTTTCAGCACCGTGTCTGGGCCGAGCAGCTAGACGCCAGGCGTGTCGCACCTCCGGCGAAGAGCCAGTGGATTCACAGGAGCGCAACCGCAGGTGAGATGCTGGGTGCTGGTCGCACGGTGCTCGGCAGCGTGCGCGAAGGCCTGGATCTTCTGCCTGCCTGGGCTCGTGGCATTCTCAAGGCGGGTGAAGAGGCCGTCTCGATCGTCGACAAAGTTGTTGTCAGTCAAAGGACTTATGATGGCATGCGCCATCACCTGCCCCTCCATGAGGTAGACTCAAGCGGGGTGCCCGGGCGATCCAACTTCCCCAAGCACATCAGCAGCGTACTGGGAGCGCGATTCATGGCAGAGCGTTCGGAACGCATACCGCACGGCATGGGCGATTCGCGAACGGCTGCCCGAGCCTCATGAGTCTCATCAAGTCACAGCAGCGCGTCGCCGACCATGGAGAGGTCTTCACGCCCGCATGGTTGGTCGATGCGATGCTCGATCTGGTCAAGGGCGAGACTGAGCGGATCGACTCGCGCTTCTTGGAGCCAGCGTGCGGGAGCGGCAACTTCCTCGTCCGAATCCTTCAGCGCAAACTGGCGGCCGTGGAGCTGAAGTTCGGGAAGTCCGACTTCGACAAGCGCCACTTTGCTCTACTCGCCCTGATGTGTTGCTACGGCATCGAGCTTCTCGAGGACAATATCGCCGAATGTCGTGCGAACATGCTCGAGGTCCTGTCCGACTACCTCCGGCTCGAAGAATCGGACGACCTGCACCGCGCCGCCTCCTACGTGCTCTCGCTGAACCTGGTCCATGGCAATGCGCTCACGATGCGCACCAGCGACGACCAGGCGATCACCTTTGCGGAGTGGGGCTACCTGGGCAAAGGTAGGTTCCAGCGGCGTGACTTCCGGCTAGACGCCCTCACCCAGATGGCCGCACTCCACGCCGAGGGGTCCCTCTTCTCTCAGCTCGAGAAGCACGAGATCTTCACGCCCACCAAGGCCTATCCACCGATGACGGTGCGCGAGCTGGCCGAGATGGGCACCGACGACGCATTCGGGAGGGCGGAATGAACGGACAGGCGAGCCTCTCACTCCGCGGCCGCAATCCTGATGTGCTTACGTGCATTGCGAATCTCTCGAACGATGAGGTCTTCACTCCTCCCGAGCTCGCTAACAGGATGCTCGACACCCTCACCGATGCGTGGGCGGCAGACAACAACGGGGCAGACATCTGGTCGGACCGGTCGGTCAGGTTCTTAGACCCGGTCACGAAGTCCGGGGTCTTCCTCCGTGAGATCACAAGCCGCCTCAATAGAGGTCTCGCTGATCAGATTCCTGACCTTCAGGAGCGCGTCGACCACATCCTGACCAAGCAGGTGTTCGGAATTGGGATCACGCAGCTCACCAGTCTGCTTGCGCGCAGGAGCTTGTACTGCTCGAAGCACGCCCAGGGCGAGCACTCCGTCGTAACGTCGTTTTCGAGCGACCGCGGTAACATCTGGTTCGAGCGCACCGAGCACACCTGGGTCGACGGCCGCTGTCGTTACTGCGGCGCCAGCAAGAAGACTCTGGCACGAGGCGATCAGCTTGAGACTCATGCGTACGCTCTCATCCACACTGATGATGCGAAGGCCCGAGTGGCCGAGCTCTTTGGAGGAGACATGCAGTTCGATGTGATCATCGGCAACCCGCCGTACCAGCTGGATGACGGTGGCTACGGCACCAGTGCAGCACCCATCTATCAACTGTTCGTTGACCAAGCGAAGGCGCTTGAGCCGCGGTATCTGTCCATGGTCATTCCTGCGCGTTGGTTCGCCGGTGGCAAGGGGCTCGATGAGTTCAGGGAATCGATGCTCTCCGATGATCGCCTGCGCTCAATCGATGATCACCTGAGTGCGGCGGATGTCTTCCCGGGGGTCGGGCTCAAAGGCGGCGTCTGCTACTTCCTGTGGGATCGCGACAACCCCGGACCCTGTACCGTTTCCACGCACTTCAAGGACTGGCCGGTCTCTACCAGCACTCGTGCGCTGCTCGAGCCTGGCGCGGACGTGTTCATCCGCTTCAACGAGGGGCTCTCCATCTTGAAGAAGATCGTTGCGGTGGAGAGCGGACAATCTGCATCGCTGGCACTGCCAGATGAACGGCGCTTTGACCAACTCGTCAGCTCGAGGAAGCCGTTTGGGCTCGAGACGACCTTCAAGGGAAGGGCTGCGAGGGGCAGTGATGATGTCCTTGTCTACCAGAACGGCGGCAAGGGCTTCATGCCCCGAGGTTCGGTCCCCACGGGAGAACACCTGATTGACAGCTGGAAGGTGTACGTAGGCCGAGCCGCTCCGGGAACAGGTAACAAGGACACGTATCCGCATAGAGTCATCAGCACACCATTCATCGGAGAGCCGAGCACCATCTCATCGGAAACCTATCTCTGCATCGGTCCGCTCCACTCTCGCGCGGAGGCCGAAGGCGTCCTGTCGTATCTCACCTGCCGCCTGACCAGGCTACTAATCCTTCTGCACAAGCCGTCCCAAGACACGACCCGCAAGGTCTACACCTTCGTACCGACCCAGGAATGGAACCAGGTGTGGACTGATGAGGATCTGTACGAGAAATACTGCATCTCTGAGGACGAAATCGCCTTCATCGAGAAGCTTGTGCGTCCGATGGACTTCCAGCGGAGTCTCGAAGAATGACGCGAACGATTGAGGACATTCTCGCGCCCAAGCCGCAGGCTCGTCCGCGGGTCTACGCCTACGCCATCCACGATGAGGCTCATGCCGGTCTCCTCAAAGTCGGCCAGACCACCCGTGATGTGAAGCAGCGCGTTGCCGAGCAAGTCAAGACGGCGGCCATCAAGAACTACACAATCGAGCTCGACGAGCCCGCTGAGCGCGATGATGGCACGGTCTTCACCGACCACGAGGTGCGCGCAGCACTTGTTCGAAAGGGTCTCGAGAACGTCGACCTGGAGTGGATGCGCTGCACGGTTGCCGATGTGCAGACTGTGCTGGCTGAGCTGCGCAGTGGTCAGCAATTCACGGGTACCCATCACCAGACCTTTGCGATGCGCCGCGAGCAGGCTGAGGCCGTGGAGAAGACGCACGCCTACTTCCACTCGATATGGGCTGAGGACATGCACGCGGTTCCACGCTTCTTGTGGAACGCGAAGATGCGCTTTGGCAAGACGTTCACCACGTACCAGCTGGCTAGGAAGCTCGGCGCGCGCCGAGTCCTGGTGGTGACATTCAAGCCGGCGGTCGAGGACGCGTGGCAGACAGACCTCGAGACCCACACGGATTTCGACGGGTGGCGGTACATGTCCCGTCACTCCGATATGGACCCCAGTAAGATCAGCCGCAGGACGCCGCTGGTCTACTTCGGCTCCTTCCAGGACCTTCTCGGCCGCGATGAGGCGGGAAACATCAAGGCGAAGAACGAATGGCTCCACAAGGTGGAGTGGGATCTCGTGGTCTTTGACGAGTACCACTTCGGCGCATGGCGAGAGACCGCCAAGGAGCTCTTCGAGGGTGAGGATGACGCGGTCGCCAAGAAGGAGACTAGGCTCGAGTACACCGCCAGCCTGGAGGAGATGAACCAGG
>JAVERH010000188.1:0-3595 GCA_034007245.1 Coriobacteriia bacterium
GACCTGTTCCGTCGTTTAGAGATCTACGACGCTTGGGCGCTTTCGTGCTCTGCTGATTCCTTGCCGGGGTTGCTGCGTGTTGCTCCTGATGGCGTGCGCGTGGCTGTCTGGGTACGTGGTGTGCGTGCTAGCCGTAGTCTAAGGCCTCTGAACGCTTACGAGCCGGTGATCTATTTCGGTGGTCGCGCTGTCGCGGCGAAGTCTCGTGTTGATACTCTGGCTCATGGCTATCATCCGTCTTTGCTTGCCGGTGGTTTGATTGGTGCCAAGCCGGCGGCGTTCTGCTACTGGATGTTCGATCTGCTTGGTGCGCATGCTGGTGATACGTTCGTTGATCTGTTCCCCGGCTCGGGTGCCGTTATGCGTGCGTGGCGGTTGTTCAGTTCTCCACATGAGGAATCGAAGCGACTGTCCACATATGGGGAAGCTGCCGAGCCCTTCAGGGTCAGCTCGGCGGCTGATGTTTGTGGTCAGTCGCGTGAGACTGACGATTGTGGGGAACTGTGAGTGCGGTTCCCCCCCTCTATAACATGGGGGGTTCTTCGTCCCTTGACGACCGTTCATCTGGCGTTCACGTCCTCTGGTCGGGAATCGACACGCTAGAGACCTGGTATGCGGCGTCGGTGCTCCCGGCATGGCTCGATCATCTGGACTGGGCAAAGATGCGGGCGCGGAAGCGTGATGTTCCCGAACCCGTGACCCTCGGGCTGACCCGGTACGGTGTTGACCGCAAGGGTTTGAAGCCATGGGCGTACCTTCTGCGCTCCCCTGACCTGCATCTGCGCTTGGGGCGGGGTAAGTCCGGCGCATCTATTCGGTGCCTGTCGCTGGGTCTGGCGGCGCGAGGGGCGGCGGCACTGCTGGCCGAGGGGGAACGGGCTATTGAGGCGTGCGGTACGATCTTGCAGAGTCGGGTCTCGCGTATCGACGTGGCGGTGGACTTTCAAGGCTGGACGCCGGGGCTTACCGAGATGCGCGACGCTGTGTGTCCCGCCTCATTCCGGCCGATCTACCCGTCCATCGACAACCCCGAAACATTCCAGTTCGGCCGGGGGGACATCGTCGGTCGTGTCTACAACAAGACTGTTGAGGTTGCGCGCGGTGGTTCTCACTGGCCGGGCGTCTGGCGTGATGACCCGTCGTACGATTCATCGGCCGATGTCTGGCGCGTCGAGTTCCAATTTCGCACCGATGCGCTGCGCGATATGGGTATCCTCACGCCAAACGATGCGCTCTCGCGTGTGGCCGATCTGTTCTGTACCGGCTTCGATTGGTTGTCAGTTCGTCAGCCGGGCGGCCACTCGAACCGTCGTCGTCGTCCGGAACACTGGGCATGGACGGCACTACGCTCTGCGACTCCCTCAGGTGAAGTGCTCGAACGTTGCCGGGATGAGCACGCCTATACGCACGCTGTGCAGTACGTCCCCCAGGTTTCCGGGCTTCTGGTGTCCATCGGGGCGCACTTGGGGCTGCATGACCCCGCGGAGGTCCTCGCCTGGGTGCTCCGCGCTATGGGTGAGCATCATGCGGATAAGGTGACGGACTTCGAGCGTCTGGTGATCGCGCGGCAACTGGAGCTCTTTGGGGTCTCCACGTCTGACGGTCTTGAGCCGGTCTACGCGCATATCGGGCTGTAGTTCATGCGTTTCCGCAGCGTAGGGCCGTTGCGGCGGCTCCTTATGGTACTGGAAAATGGTTGCAAGATGTTTCCAGAATAAGGAGTGGTTCAAGTGGAGGATTTCGGGCTTGTACTGACGGGCACGCTGCGCAACGTTTCCGAGCGGACCTATCGCACCGAGGACGGCGAGAAGCGCACGAAGATTGTGGCTGTGGTCGATACGGGTCGCGACTGGCTCGTAGAAGTCTCGATTCGCAGGGATGACGTGCCCGGTGTGGTGCGCGCTCTGGAGCCGCTTAAGGGCGAGACCGTGAGCATGGAGGTCTCCAACGGTCACTATCGTAGTCTCTGGTTCGAGGGTCTGCGCTGATGCTCCCTCGCCTCGGCATAGTCGCGGCTCTGGTGCTGGCGCTCTCAATAGCGGGTGCCGGAGTCGCGTATGCTGCCACGTACTCTCTCGACGACACGCCTACGGTGATCGTCATTCATCCTGATTCGCTCGATGCACTGGCCGAGCTGTTGGGGGACGTGAACGTTAGCGGGTCGGTGACGGCGACTGTCACTTCTATCCCTGCATCTACATGGGAAGCCTCCGGTGTGGTTCCGGTGGAACTACATGACCCGGACGTGTCGGAGTACCAAGCAACGATTGTTTTCGGCTTGTGTCTTGCCCTGTTCGCTCTCGGTGTGATGGCGGTGAGATCGCTGTGATCCTTTCGGGGCTGGTTACGTGCTTCATCCTGGCGGGAGTGGTCGCTGTCTCGCTTCGCGCGTTCCGGGAGATCGCACGATGATTCCGGGTGCGCAACTACTTGCGTTCTTCATCGGCGGTGCGCTCGTCGGTGCCTTTTTTCTGACGGTGCGAGCACTGAGCGGGGGTGAATAGAATGGAAACGACCGCTCTGGCGACTAACCTCGCCACACTTCAGGCGCAGCTTGTGGACAGCGTTGGCGATCTGGTCCCGTACTTCCTGGCTGTGATCGGCGGCGCCATTGGCGTCGGTCTCCTGATCTTCGGCGCGAAGCGTGGGTACGCGCTTCTCAAGGGCTTCGCCAAGTAGTCCAGGGACGCGAGGCCGCCCAGACGGACCCGCTCGCGGGTTGGTCTGGGCGGCTCGTGGCCGTGTCTTTCGGAGGTGTGTCGCATGCGGGGTAGTAGGCAGTTGACGGCGGTCGCGTTGATCGTCGCGGTTTCGTGCGTCCCCTCTATCGCGTACGCGACGGAATGGATGCCCGGTATGGGCACGGTTCCGGGTAGTGGTACGTACCTGGACTATCAGCCGTGGCGGTTCACGGAACAGATCGAAGCCTACAACGATTACGCTATGTGGGAGCAACAGCTCAAGCTTCCTGCATCGCAGCGCGTTGCCAACTCTTTCGTGGAGTTTCAAGGGAAAGTTCGTGCGGGCTATCGGGGTATCAGCGTGAATCAGGCAGCTAGCATCTACGGGACGAGTGCGGAAAAGGTAGTTGCCTGGGCTCAGCGGACGAAGGACTATCTCAAGCGCGCGCCAGGGTCACGAGCGGTTGCAAAGACACCGAAGGGCGGGATTCTTGCCGGTGCGGTAATGGGTGTGCTGATCGACGTTGCAGCTACCGAGGCCATTGATGCGCTCATTGGTGAGCGCACGATCCTGCACGCTGATGGGTCGGTTTGTACGGCACCGTATGCGGCGATGTGTCCCGATGCGTGGACTGGGCCTCACTACTATCACTATGCTGGTGGCCTGCTCACCGACGAGCGCATACCGCCGGAGCTCGCTTCTCTGTTCCCGGGATTCGAAACGTATCTCGACGTTGGCGGTGTGCCGGTGTACTCCTTCACTGCGAAAGAGGGCGTTGTTCGCCCACGACAGCCGGGAGATGCAGACGCGTACGGAGCGATACCGGCGTTCGTGATTCTGAACAGTGCTTACTACTCCGCCGAGTGGACGGAGGACGCTGGCTGGTTGATGTCTCGTGTTCTTGCGGCAGGGT
>JAVERH010000016.1:0-23996 GCA_034007245.1 Coriobacteriia bacterium
CGAGGAGGTAGTCGATCTTGCCCAGCTCGACCCATGCTTGCTGGTGCACGTGTCCTCCCCCTCAGCAGCCTACGACCACCGTCGGCACCATCACCTGGCAATTCTGGCACATACAGCGCAGTCTCGCCTGATGTGTACGTATGTCTGTGGTTTTTATCACTAAGATACCGTTCAGCGCATACCTGCCCCACTGACAAGATGCGAGTACGACAATAGATCGGTTGTGTCTCCGTGTAACCAATGAGGAGGTAGTTGCGTCTTAATGAGTGAAGAGCACCTCCTGACACGAGGGAGTAGCGTGTGGCGCGACTTCTATGGATTCGTCTACAACAACCTGCGTACACAGGGTGTTTCACACTTCGACGCGGAGGACCTCACGCAGGATGTTCTCGAGACGGCGTACACCCACCTCGACACCGTAGACCCGCGCCGTCAACATGCCTGGCTGGCTACCGTCAGCAGGAACAAGGTCGTGGACAAGGCACGCTGGGCCAAGCCTGTCTGCGTCGTAGCAGAACTACCGGATGCAGCGGACCCCGGGCTCGGACCGGACGACATATTGATCCGTTCGGTGGACCGACAGCGGCTTCTGGCTGCTATCTCACTTCTGGCGGAACGCGATCGTCTCCTGGTGGAGATCCGCTATCTGCAGGATCGCTCCGTTCTGGAGACTGCAGAGGAACTCGGCATGTCCGTGGGTGCGACCAAAGTCGCGCTTCACCGGGCACGTGAACGCCTGCGCGAGATTCTCGAGACCACCGATGGTGCCAAATCCATCAGACCTACAGAAGCGAGAGGAGTATCAATGGCTGGCATCGCCGGGCGTGCTGTCATGGCACTGACGCCGTACATCGGCAGAATGGCTGCCGATACGTGCGTGAGGGGTACCGCTGTATCCATAGGCAAAACGCTCGATACACTGGCAGTCGAGGACATGGACGCGCTTGCATATCGCATCAACGCCGTGCTCTGTCCACTCCTGCCATCCGATACGATCGAGCGACTGATCGGCGACATCCGAGGGGGCGTGCTGTGACCGACACACAGCTGAGATCACAACCACAGAACGACCCACGTGGGACACGTACAAGTGGACCGATCATCTCGTCAGGAACCCGCACGGCCGGACTGATCATGCTGAGCGTGCTCATCATCGCCGGTGTGCTCGACCACCTTGCGTCCAGCGACAGACTCGGCGATGCGGGCGACCTTGTGCTTGTGTTCCTGACCCTTGTGCCACTCGGAGTCGCCGTGCTAATGCTCCTGGTTTCGAGGACACTCGCAGCCGGCCCGGTAAGAGGCCAGTGGACTACGCTGAGTCTCGGTATACTGAGCGCAGGCGTCGGCAACCTCATCTTCATCGTGCTATACCTCGTCACGGGCACGGACCCATACCCGAGTGTGGCCGACGTGTTCACTCTCATGGGGTATGCGTTCCTGGCAGCCGGCGTAGCCAAGGCCATACTCGCGTACCGCGGTCTTCTCGACATCCGCCACGCAGTGATCATCGCCTCAGGTTTCTCGGTAGTAGCCCTGGCCGTCGTCTACTTCACCGTCATCGGTCCGTATGTGATCTTTGCTCCTACTGAGACACAGTCGTTTGCCACGCGCGTGTTCAACACGATCTATCCTGTGCTGGACATCACGATTCTGCTGACCCCGGCCATCGCGCTCGGGCTGCTGGTGAGCAAGCTCGGTGCAGGCCGGATCGCATGGCCATGGTGGCTGGTGGTGGCAAGTGCAGCGACTCTCGCGCTCACCGACGTCGTCTTCGCATACGCCGGGTATTATGGCTACGGCAGAACGCCGTTCGTAGACCTGGGCTACGCAGCCGCTCCCCTGCTTCTCGGCTTCGCAGCACTCGTGGCACGCGACATCTACCGCAGCTAAACACGCATACGGGGACTCTGGCACCACCACATCTGACACATATTCGTACGCCGATAGCCAGCGCGTGCGAGCGAGCGAGGGGGAACCATGCTCAGAACTGTGATCAAGGACTATAAGATCCGCACCGAGGATGTCGGGCTATATGGGATCGACAGCATCCCCACCTTCATCGACCTTCTCAAAGAAAAGCAGATGTACCCTCAGTTCGTCACGATCTCCGACCGCGTGAACGAGCCGGAGTGCACGATCGATGGCGAGACGTGGATGATGTTCTGCGCCAACAACTATCTGAGCCTCACCGAGAACCCTCAGGTCTGCGCGGCAGCCAAGGCCGCGATCGACCGCTACGGAGTAGGCCCCGGCGGTTCGCGCGTCATCGCGGGAAACATCGACATCATCGAGGAGCTCGAGGCACGGATCGCCGCAATGACCGGCACCGAGGACTGTCTCACGCTCCCTGCCGGCTACATGGCGAACGTCGCCGTTCTGAGGGCCGTACTCGACCCCTTCTTCTTCGGTATGCCCACACGCAAGGACTCGAGCGCCATCTTCATCGACGAGCATAATCACGGATCGGTACACGACGGCTGCAAACTCACCGATGCGACCAAAGTCATCTACCTGCACGACGACCTTGCAGACCTCGAGCGAAAGCTCGCCGCCTGCGACCGCCAGAACAAGCTCATAACCACCGAGGGCGTGTTCAGCCTGGAGGGCCGCATCCTGAACCTTCCCGCCTACATCGACCTTGCGAAGAAGTACGGCGCCAAGCTGATGATTGACGATGCTCACGGCGTCGGGATCATCGGCCCTCACGGCGGTGGCATCGGCGACTACTACGACCGTGCCGGCGACATCGACATCCTGATGGGCTGCATGGACAAGGCGTTCGGCGGGACCGGGGGCTACCTGTGCGGGAGCAAGCCGCTCATCGACTACCTACGGATCGCACTTCGATCATCAGTGCTGTCCTCGGCCATCCCGACCATGATGGCAGGCGCCATGATCGAGTCCGTGAATCTGATCGAGAACGGCCAGGAACTTCGCCGGATGCTCTTCGAGAAGGCGGCGTACCTGCGAGACGGCCTTACCGATCGTGGCTTCACGGTGCTCGGCCCCGATGCGATACCTTCCCTCCCACTGCTGATGGGTGACGAGCGTGTGGGTATGGCCTTCGAGCAAGGCTTCGCCAAGCGCAAGATCTTGTGCTCGCTGGTGCGCTGGCCCGCCGCTCCGCAGGGCAAGGCGCGCTTCCGGATCATCGTGATGGCAAACCACACCTACGAACATCTGGACCGCTTCCTGGACGCGTGTGAAGAGATCCGTGCCGAGGTCGGCGCGCCGGCGATAGTCGAGCACGCTATGGCGTGACCTCAGTCTTCAACGTCTCCACGAGCACTTCGGCGACATCCTGAGGTATCCCAGGGACAGCAGCGACCTCATCGACGCTCGCCTGGCGCAACTTCTTGATGCCGCCGAAGTGTTTGAGGAGCGCCTTCTTGCGCTTGGGTCCGACTCCGGGGACATCGTCGAGCACCGAGGCGGTCATCGCGCGACCGCGCAGCTCGCGGTGGTACTCGACGGCAAACCGATGCGCCTCATCTCGCACACGCTTCACGAGATAGAGCGACGGCGAGCCGTTGGGAAGCACCACCGGCTCGTTCCACCCCGGCAGCCATAGCTCCTCCTCGCGCTTGGCGAGCGATGCGAGCGAGATGTGCTCGAGGCCGAGCCCGGCGAGCACCGCATGCACGGCGTTCAGCTGCGGCTTCCCACCGTCGATCAGGAGCAGGTCGGGCCGTTTGGCAAAACGGGTATCGCCCGCATCCTCACGTGCGAACCGACGCCGAAGCACCTCCCCCATCATGGCGACATCGTTAGCCTCCTCGGCCGGTAGCCGCACCTTGAAGCGCCGGTACGCCGCCTTGTCGGCGCGTCCGCCGGTGAAGACCACCATCGAGCCCACCGAGTGCCGTCCGTGGAGCGTGGAGATGTCGTAGCACTCGATCCTGAGCGGCGGCGACGGAAGTGCGAGCGCGCTCTCGAGCTCGAGGAGTGCACGGTTAAGCCGTTCCTCGTCGTAGCGCGTACGATGCTTGTAGCGCGCCAGCGAGTGACGCGCGTTGGTGGCTGCGAGATCGAGGAGCGAGCGCTTCTCCCCCCGCTGTGGCACCAGAAGGCGGACGCCAGTGCCACGCAGGCCACCCAACCACTCCTCGACTGCATCCGGGTCCTCCGGCAAAGCCGACACGATCACCTCGCGCGGCACGTACGACGCGGTATCGTAGTATCGGACGAGGAAGCCGTTGATGAGCTCGACCTCACCGACGTCGAGCCCCTTGTCGAGCGTGAACTCGTTCGCACCCACGATGCGCCCTTCGCGTACATGCAACATATGCACGCCGGTGATGGTCTCCTCGCGCTCGAGACCGATGACGTCGAGGTCGAGCGGCCGATCGGACACCACTCGCTGCCGCTCGAGGGACGCCCGTACAGCGTCGAGCGAGTTGCGCAACCGTGCCGCACGCTCGTAGTCGAGATCGGCCGCCGCCTCCTGCATGGCGTCGGCAAGGTCGTCAACCACACCACGCTGCCGCCCTTCGAGGAACGACGCGATCTTCTCTACACGCTCGCGATACTCAGTCTGGCCGATCGCACCCATGCACGGGCCGGGACCTTTGCCGATGTGGTAGTCAAAGCACGCTGTACCGGTGGACTCGCCACCACGTCTGGTCAGCCGCTTCCACTCGGCGCACGTCGCCCGGCAGATCGGGTACACGCGCCGCACCACCTCCATCGTCTCGCGTGCGGCGCGAGCGTCGGTGTAAGGACCGAAGTAACGCGTACCTGCCCGGTGCCGCTCCCGTGTGTACTTGATCGCAGGGAACGGATCGGCGAGCGTGAGCGCGATGAACGGGAAACTCTTATCGTCCTTGAAGTCCACGTTATACGGCGGCCGAAGCTCCTTGATGAGGTTGGCCTCGAGGATCATACTCTCGGCTTCGGTGGTCGTCGTGACGTAGTCGAAAGAGTCTACGCGCGACATCATGCGCGGCACCATCGCCCGGTCGTCGTGGCCGCCGGTGTACTGCCGCATCCGCTTGCGGAGCGACTTCGCCTTACCTACGTACAGAACAACATCGCCCTGCTTCCACAGATACACGCCGGGTCCATCGGGCACGAGGCCGAGCTGTGATGCGACGTCCGGGGCACTCTCCAAAGCAGCGTGATCTCGCTCGCTCATAGCGCGCTCTCGGCAAGTAGGTGCGCCAGTGTCATCGCATCGAGCAACTCGAGATCGCGCGGTCGCTCAAGAAGCGGCGCTACACTCTTGCGGGCTTGGTCCCAGTCCACCGCCTCAAGACGCTCCTTTAATGCGTGCCGCCACTCATCCGAGAGCCCACCACCCATGTTGTCGAGCACCGCCCGACTCGGCTCGATCACCGGCCTCCACGAGAGGTACCACATGAGATCGTAGAGATCGCGCCCCGTCACATGCGAACGCTCGACCACTGTGGTGATCTTTCCCGCGAACAGCGATGGCAGGTCGTGATGGTGCAAACGCAACCGGCCGAAGTGATGCACGAGCGTGACGTCATCCGTCGCACCCACGACCGGCCGTGTGCCGACCTCGAGCGCGACCGTGAGCGATTCATCGGTATACGGAGACAGGCCCGAAGCCGCGAGTATACCCGGGAAACCGAGCACCGCCCTCACGATAACGCCCTCCTCCACGCGCGCTTCGGTCTCATACCCCTGCTGCTCGAGCTGGCGCTTCACGCGCTCGATCAATGTACCCAGGCTGAACTCGCTGTCTTCACGCTCAAGCGTGAAATCAAGCACGTCACAGAAGCGTGGCTGCCGGTACACGAACCGAAGTGCCGTACCGCCGGTGGACACAAGCGGCGCCCTCGCACCGCGTGCATGCAAGACGCCGAGTATCCGGGACTGCAGGTGCTCGCGCAGCAGATGACGCCCGTCGGTCGATAGCGGACGGTTCTTCACAAGCTCGATCGCGCGCTCCCTCACAGCTCGTCCCTCCCCTCAAGATGCGCCCTACAGCCTATCTCGATGCACGTACGTGATGGCCCTTGAGCAGTGGCTTCAGGAACCGACCTGTGTAGGACCCGGCACACGCGGCCACATCCTCGGGCGTACCGGCGACCACGATGTCGCCTCCACGATCGCCGCCCTCCGGGCCAAGGTCCACTATGTGATCGGCGCACTTGATCACATCAAGATTGTGCTCGATCACCAGCACCGTATTGCCCTTGTCCACGAGCCGCTGAAGCACGTCGAGCAGCTGTCTGACGTCATCGAAGTGCAACCCAGTGGTTGGCTCGTCGAGGATGTAAAACGTCCTGCCGGTGGACACACGCTGCAGCTCGCTGGCGAGCTTCACTCGCTGCGCCTCGCCGCCGGAGAGTGTGGTCGCGGGCTGGCCGATCCGCACATAACCGAGGCCCACATCGTAAAGCGTCTGGAACTTGCGGCGGATCTTCGGGATATTTTCGAAGAACGTCGCCGCCTCCTCCACAGACATATCGAGGATATCGGCCACACTCTTACCCTTGTACGTCACCTGCAGCGTCTCATGGTTGTAGCGACTACCCTTGCAGACCTCACACGGCACATACACATCGGGCAGGAAGTGCATCTCGATCTTGATCTGCCCGTCGCCCTTGCATGCCTCGCAACGACCACCACGCACATTGAAGCTGAACCGGCCGGGCGCGTACCCGCGCGCTTTTGCCTCGTTGGTAGACGCCAGCAGTGCGCGGATATCGTCCCACACGCCGGTATACGTGGCCGGATTGGAACGCGGCGTGCGGCCGATCGGGCTCTGGTCGATCGTGATGACCTTGTCGATCCCCGCAAGTCCCTCGATCCGGTCGTACTTGCCGGTGCGCCGCCTCGTGCGAAGCACGGAGTTGGAGAGCGCAGGCGCGAGCGTGTCGGCCACAAGCGAACTCTTTCCCGAGCCCGACACACCTGTGATCACGGTCAGCGCGCCAAGTGGGATGGACACGTCTATCGACTGCAGGTTGTTCTGTCGCGCACCCACGACTGTGATGCTCCCCTTGTCCATAGCCCGACGCTCGGCAGGCAGTGGTATCTCCACTTCGCCTGAAAGGTACTTGCCGGTGAGCGAGCCGGGGCACGTCAGCATCTTATCGGGCTTGCCGATGCAGACGATCTCACCACCGTGCTCACCCGCGCCGGGACCCATGTCGATCACGAAGTCGGCCGAGCGGATCGTCTCCTCATCGTGCTCCACCACGATGACCGTGTTGCCGATGTCGCGAAGCCGCTTGAGCGCCGTGATGAGCCGCTCGTTGTCACGCTGGTGTAGGCCGATCGAGGGTTCGTCGAGTATGTAGAGTACGCCCACGAGCCCGCTGCCGATCTGCGTTGCGAGCCGGATACGCTGCGCTTCGCCGCCGGAGAGCGTGGCGGTGGCACGCTCGAGCGTGAGGTAGTCGAGACCGACATCCACCAGGAAACGTAGCCGCTCGACGATCTCCTTGATGATACGTTCACCGATGATCTCATCCCGCTCGGACAGCTTCACACCCTCGAAGAAGTGCAGCGAGTCCTTTGCCGAGAGACTGGTGACCTCGTTGATGTTCTTACCGCCAAAGGTCACCGCGAGGATCTCGGGCTTGAGGCGCGCGCCGCCACACGTGGCGCACGGGATGACCGCCATATACTCCTCGAGCTTCTCTTTGCTGAGCTCGCTGTCGGTCTCATCGTGCCGCCGCATCACACTTGCAAGCGCGCCCTCATACTTCGTGTACCAGAAGGTCTCGCGCCCGTCACGCGTGAGATAGTCCAGGCGGATCTTCTCGTCACCGAACCCATGCAGAAGCTTATGGCGTGCCTCTTCGGGTAGCTCGCCCCACGGCACATCGATACTCACGCCGAGATGCTTGGCTGCTGCCTCCACGAGCTGCGGATAGTAGTTCAGATTGCCCGAGTACGGCTTGATAGCGCCGTCGACGATGGGCAGCGTCGGATCCGGTACCACAAGATCAGGATCGGGTTCGAGACGACTGCCGATACCAAGACAGTCGGGACAAGCACCGTAGGGCGAGTTGAAAGAGAAGTCGCGCGGGTTGAGCTCGTCCATCGAGAAACCGTGCTCGGGGCACGCAAGCGCCTGCGAGTACTCGCGCTCCTCGCCATCGACGACCGCGACATTGACCGTCCCACCCGCGAGCCTGACCGCCATCTCCACGCTCTCGGCCAGGCGCGGACGGAGACCGTCTTTCATCACAAGGCGATCGAGCACCACGTCGATACTGTGCTTGAACTTCTTATCGAGCGAGATGTCCTCGTCGAGCATGCGTATCTCCCCGTCCACGCGCACCCGCGTGAAACCCTCGGCCTTGAGATCGCTGAAGAGCTTGCTGAACTCGCCCTTGCGCCCCTTCACCACCGGCGCAAGCACCTGGAACTTCATGCCCTCGGGCAGATCGAGGACCATATCGACGATCTGCTCGGACGTCTGCTTCTCGATCGTGCGCCCGCAAACCGGGCAGTGCGGGATGCCCACACGGGCAAACAGAAGCCGCAGATAGTCGTAGATCTCCGTCACCGTACCTACCGTGGATCGCGGGTTCTTAGACGTGGTCTTCTGATCGATGGAGACCGCCGGCGAGAGGCCTTCGATGTGCTCCACGTCGGGCTTGTCCATCTGACCGAGGAACTGGCGCGCATAGGCAGAGAGCGACTCGACGTACCGGCGCTGACCCTCAGCGTAGATCGTGTCGAAGGCGAGCGAGCTCTTGCCCGAGCCTGAAAGGCCCGTGATCACGATGAGTTCATCGCGGGGGATCTCGAGATCGATGTTCTTGAGGTTGTGTTCGCGGGCACCGCGGATCGAGATGCGATCGAGAGACATGCGAAAGCGACCTTTCCTGCTCGGTACGTTGGGACTTCTTTGCAAATCCCCATTGTACCCCCTGCGGGAAATCGGCTCCGAATGGCGACTCGCATGCCCGAGCCAGACCTAGAAGAACTCCTCCGCAAGCCGATACACGGAACCCGGGTCTTGAAGTGCTGAGCGCTCCAGCGTCCGAACGATACGACCGGCACTGAGTACGCAGACCGTGTCAGCGATGCGACTTGCCTGCCCAAGACTGTGTGACACGGCGAGAATCGGGTACCGCTCCTTGAGTCGCACGATGAGGTCCTCGATGCGGTTCGTCGCCCTGAAGTCGAGAGATGCGGTTGGCTCATCCAGTAGAAGCACACCCGGCCGCAGTGCCAGGGCCCGGGCAAAGCACAGTCGCTGCTGCTGCCCACCCGACAGAGACTGAGCCTGTGCGCCGAGGCGATCCTTCACCTGGTCCCACAACTCCACATCTCGAAGCGCCTCCTCCATGCACGCCTCGAGCTCGTTGCGACCAAGCCCATGCACGTTTCGCAGAGGTATCGAAAAGTTCTGGCGAATCGAAGTAGGCAGGACGTTCGGGTTTTGAAAGACCATCCCCGCCGTACGACGCAGTCGCGCGACACTCGCTCCGGACCCATATGCGCGTTCCGCCCTACCGTCGATCGCGATCGTGACCTCTCCGGCAGTGCGGACTCCATCGTAGAGCTCGTTCATCCGATTCACGGCACGCAGCAGAGTACTCTTGCCGGAGCCTGACGGCCCGATCAACACCATCAATTCCCCCTGGCGGAACTCCAGATCTATGTCCTCGAGCACGCGGGTATCCCCGAACCAGACGCTCAGTCCTTGAACGTTCACTACGCTTTCCATAGACGCTCAAGACTCCTCTGCAAGATGAATGTCAACGAGAAGAGTGACGCTGTCAGAACCAAAAGCACCAGCGCCGAAGCAAACCCCACGCTCAACTCCTCAGCAGTGTTGTGCTCTGCGGCGATGACGAAGATCTTGAACGGCAGCGCCTCGAACTTATCCGTAAGGCTTTGTGGGCCACGCCCACCGGCCGTTGCCACAGCACCGGTCAGCATGATAACCGCTGTATCCTCGGCGGCACGACCGAGCGATAAGACAGCACCGCTCAGGATACCCCGGCTCGCCGCAGGGATTAGGATCCTGAGGACCGACTGAGAGTGTGACATGCCCATGCTGGCGCCGAGCAGCCGCATCTCCGCTGGTAGTCCCTCAAGAGCGTTCTGTGTGGCACGAATCATATAGGGCAGCACGAGAAGTGCAAGACACACAGCGGCCACGAGCAGTCCCGTCCCGGCGTCCGGGGCGATGGTCTGGCGTAGCAGTAGGATCATCGAGAAGCCAAAGAGCCCCATGATTATCGACGGGGTCCCTGCCAACACATCGACCAAAAAGGTGATAGTCGCCCGAAAGCGTCCGGACGCATACTCGGAGATGAAGACACCCGCTGCGATTCCCAGCGGGATCGCGACTGCTGATGATGCTGCGATCAGGATGAGAGTGCCTGCTATTGCCGGCCAGATGCCATGAAGAACCCGGGCTCCACCGAATACCGCATCGGGCCAAGCCACGTCGCCAAAGAACAACTGGAGGTCAAGCACCGACGCCGACCGGTATACGAGAAATGCCACGAGCGCCACAACAACGGCAACCACGCCCAGGGAGGAGACCCAGGAGGTGATGACAAGCAGTATCTCCGCGACCCTACGCACCACTCGACCCTCGTCTCCCCATATTGCGCACCGCGATCGAGATCGCGGACGTGGTCAGCAAGAGGATGAAGCCCGCCGCGAACGCCGACTGATAGCCCGGCCCACCGACCTCAAGGGACATCACCAGGCTGATATGAGCGGTAAGTGCCCGAACGGAGTCGATCGGAGACTCCGGTACCAACGGAACGTTGCCCGACAGCATGAGCGCGACCATCGTATCCCCCAGCGCACGCCCGAATCCGAGCACGAATGCAGCAAGCAGGCCCGCACGTGAGGCCGGGATCATCACCCCGAGCACATGTTGCGTCGGGTTCATGCCCAGCGCAGCGGTGGTGTGCCGTGTTGCCGCCATCAAGCCCTGCCAGTTCGAATCGATCACCAGGACGATCGTAGGCAAGACAAGCACCGCAAGCACAAGTGCTGCACCCAGAAGAGAGAAGCCCGTGCCACCCTCGAAACCCGCTCGAAGGAGCGGTGGCAGGATGATCGCCGCCGCAAAGGCATAGACGATGGTAGGAATCCCGGTCATGAGATTGACGATCGTCATCACAATACGTGCTGGCTGACGCGGTCCGATCCCGAATGCGAATGCACACACCGCGACCGCGACAGGGAACGCGACCGCCATCGCAAGCGCAGATAGCCCAAGCGAACCCACGACCATCGGCAGGATACCGAAGCTGCCATCAGCCGGCCGCCACGTCCAGTCGATCATTCTGGCAAAACCATCAGCCGTGAACAATGGGAGTGCGAAGTAGGCAAGAAACGCGAACATCCCGAGAACGGCTGCGACAGCGATCGCCGCAGCCGTCCCGAGGACCACATACATGAACCTGTCGCTCATTTCATGCTGATTCGTTCTGGACATGCCTACCGGGCGTACGTCGGGATATATCCGGCGTCCTCGATGTACGTGACGCCATTCTCACCCATGAGGTACTCCAAGAAGACCGCAGTCAGTCCCTCCGGAGTACCCTGGGTGACGCTGTAAAGCTTCCTGGTCACCACATAGGACCCATTGAGCGCGTTCTCGTTAGTGGGCTCGACGTTGTCATAAGACACAGCCGCCACCGAATCATCGACCCCGCCGATGCTCATGAAACCGATTGCTGCTGCATCTGCTGCCACTGACGTCTTCATAGCACCGTTCGACGTCACGATGACTGCCCTCTCGCTCACGTCACCATTACCGAGACCCTTCTCGATGAAGGTCTCCCCGGTTCCACTACCCTCCTCGCGGGCATACACGTTGATCGCCCCGGAGTTGCCCCCGACCTCGGACCAGTCGGTGATCTCCCCTGCGAAAATAGCCTTCACCTGGTCGGCCGTGAGTTCTTGGACGGGGTTATCCGGGTGCACGATCGCAGTCACGCCATCGATAGCCCATGCGTGGAGCTCGAGACCCGGGTACTTGGCGATCTCATCATCCTTGAGCTCACGGCCTGAGTTCCCGATTTCCACGAGCCCTTCACCGATCTGCTGTACGCCGACACCCGAACCGCCCCCTGCTACGGTGATGGCGATAGCGTCGTTGGCGGACATGATGTCGGCAGCCAACGCCTCCATCACGGGGATGTGTGCAGTGCCGCCCGCGATGTCAAGATCGCCCTCGAGCCCTGCGAAGGCATCAAGAGAAGATGTGATATCAGCAACAGACTCCTCCTGCGAAACCGGCGCCTCCTCCGTGGTTTCCGTTGCACACCCTGCCAGCCCACTCAGTCCAAACGCGAGGATAAACGCCCCCATGAACGCGTACACGCTCCGATGATTCCAGCGCATCCCACTCCTCCTTCGAGACCACATGATCCCAACGACGGCTTGATAATGTGAGCTGATATTACTCATTCTTTTTCTTAATGTCCAAACACACTGCTGCACCTGGCGCCCGCCTCACAACCTTCACTTCTTCGATACAAGCCTGAAACATCGCCCCCCCACACTCGGCCTATCAACCGGATCGACTCCGGCGCCGGAACATGTGGCACGCGCCGAGGCGGAGATGAAAGTGAGGGAGCGTATGGATGTACAAGTAGGACTCGATACCGTGTGGGTGCTCCTCGCGGGGATACTGGTGTTCTTCATGAACCTCGGCTTCGCGCTAGTGGAGTCTGGATTCGCAAGGGCTAAGAACACGGTCAACATAATCTCCAAGAACTTCATCGTCTTTGCGGTCTCGACGATCGCCTTCCTGGTGATCGGGTGGGGACTGATGTATGGCGATGGTAACGGGTTCGTCGGCCTCAAGGGGCTCATGATGGTCGGCGGTGCTGACAACAGCCCCGCCACCGGTGACGCATACCAGGGCGTCTACTCGGCGATGGGCTGGGCGGGCGTGCCGCTCATGGCCAAATTCTTCTTCCAGCTGGTCTTTGCGGGAACCGCAGCCACGATCGTCTCGGGAGCGGTGGCTGAGCGGATCAAGTACATGTCGTTTATCGTGTTCTCGTTCGTACTCGTAGCATTCGTATATCCCACGGTCGGCCACTGGATCTGGGGCGGTGGCTGGCTCGCCGCTCTCGGCTTCTGGGACTTCGCAGGATCGACTGTGGTGCACTCCGTGGGTGCATGGGCGGCCCTCGCAGGTGTGCTGGTGCTCGGCCCGCGTCTCGGCAAGTTCGGCAAGAATGGCAAGGTGCACGCGCTTCCAGGCCACAACATGACCTCGGCCATGACCGGTGCGCTGATCCTGTGGCTCGGCTGGTTCGGCTTCAACCCCGGCAGCACGATGGCCGCCGACCCGATGGCGATCTCGCACATCGTCGTCACGACCAACCTGGCGGCCGCCGCCGGCGCACTGATGGCGACCGCCGCGGCGTGGAAGGTACTCGGCAAGCCGGATATCGGCATGACCATCAACGGCATGCTCGGGGGGCTCGTAGGTGTGACCGCGAGCTGCGCTTTCGTAAGTATGGGGAGCGCGCTCGTGATCGGCGCCGTCGCCGGCACGATCGTGGTCTTCGGTGTGCTACTGCTGGATAAGCTGAAGCTCGACGACCCGGTGGGCGCGCTCGCGGTGCACGGCATGGGCGGCATCTTCGGAACGCTCGCGGTCGGACTCTTCGCACAGGACAAGTTCTCTCCTGGCACCACGGGTGACGGCCTGTTCTTCGGCGGTGGTTTCGGTTTGCTGGGCACGCAAGCACTCGGTGTACTGGCCGTCGGCGGATTCGTGTTCGCAGTGTCGATGGTTGCATGGCTCGCCATCAAGGCGACGCTCGGCCTGAGGGTGACCGAGGACGAGGAGCGCGAAGGCCTCGACATCGGCGAGCACGGCAACCGGGCGTATCCGGACTTCGTCCACACCGAGACCGTGGCCTAGCGGCCGTACGAGAGGAGGCAGGAGCTATGAAGAAGATCGAAGCAATCATCAAGCCGCACAAGCTCGATGACGTGAAGGAGGCCCTCCAGACGCTGGGCGTGGCGGGACTGACCGCCTACGAGGTGAAGGGCTACGGGCGGCAGAAGGGCCACACCGAGATCTACCGCGGCGCCGAGTATACGGTGGACTTCGTGCCCAAGGTGAAGATCGAGGTGGTCGTCGACGACGACCTGGCAGCCCGGGCCGAAGATGCGATCGTGACTGCAGCGCAGAGTGGCAAGATCGGCGACGGTAAGGTGTTCACCTACGACTGCAAGGGTGCCATCCGAATCCGTACGGGCGAACGCGGCCCGGACGCACTCTGAGTCGGTGATCGGCATGGCGGCAGCGAGTCCCCTGGGGTGGTTCATCGAGCGGCGCACCGCACTCGTCGAACGGGCGACCCCGGGGACCGCTGCCGCTGCCGAGCTCGCTCGGCTCACCAATGAAGCCGTCTTCGCTCAGGTGAGTATGGCTTCTTCGTTCATCGGGACGCCCTTCGCGGTGTTCGCGCTCGGTGGGTACGGTGCCGGGCGGCTACTGCCCGGATCGGACATCGATCTGCTCATCGTACCGACGGGCTCCTCGCGCGATGTCGAACCGCTCGTTCGCTGCCTGCTATACCCGCTCTGGGACGCCGGGCTCACGGTGGGACACCAGATCAGGACGCCGAAGGACCAGCTACGAGCGGTACGAGAGGATCTCACGGTAGCGACCTCCTTCCTTACGGCGCGCTGCGTAGCCGGAGACGGAACACTTGCAAAACACGTGATCGGCTCCGTGTTCGCTCGCCTCGCCCGGGACAGACGCTCGCTGCTCGAGCGCGTCACCGCCCGCGAGCGACCCGGCTCGCCGTATCAACTCGAACCCGACCTCAAGGACGGCGCGGGCGGCCAACGGGACATCGATGAGCTCGTCTGGCGCGCCGCGCTCGCGCTCGGAGCACCGGCGTCCACCCCCGTCGGACTGCTGGAGTCCGGTCTGCTCACTGACCCCGAAGCGCTGCTGCTCGAGTCTGCCCAAGATGCGATCACCGGCGCAAGATGGGTCGTACACCGCACAAGCGCACGCGTCAGCAACACACTGTGCGCGATGGAGGAGGACCTCCTACTGGACGCAGAGACCACACAGCGCGCCCTGGAGCTGACCCACCATACATTGATCACCGTCCGCGATCGGGCGGCGCGACGCCCTCCGGCGCCGCCTGATCCGATGTCGCTCGACGAGATCGTCGGCCTCGCGCAGACCGGAACGCCGGGTCTCGCCATGCTCGAGCGCGCAACGTACGCAGGCAGGCTGGAGCACGCGATCCCCGGGCTTCAGGCGATGATGGCGCTACGGCGTCCGTCACTCTCCCACCGCTACACGGTAGGAGCACACAGCCTCCGTGTTCTCACAGTGCTCCTCGATGCGTCCGCGACCAAACCGCCCGCAGAAGACACACTGCATGCGCTGGTCATCGCCGCGCTCACGCACGACCTCGGCAAACAGACACCCGGACCGGGGCACGCGGCTCGCAGCGCCACGCTCACGGCGGAGGTGGCCTCACGGTTCGGCCTATCACAGGACGTCGGGGCCGCCGCAGAGGTACTCGTACGGGAGCATCTCCTACTCTCCGAAGTAGCGACCACCCGGGATCTGACCGACGAGGATGTCATCCTTGTGTCTGCTGCCCGGATCGGTTCGCTCGCGCTCGTCGAGCCGCTCTTCGCACTCACCGCTGCAGACATGCGTGCGACCGGACCTGACGTCTGGACGCCATGGCGTGCGACCCTGGTGGCCGAGCTCGCCAACAAGCTTGCCGACGCCCTATCACCCGAGATCGACGGCGCAGGCATCATCGCGGCCGCCGAGAACACCCGCGAGGCGGCACGCGTCACAGCGTTATCGCGGGGTGCTTCGCGCGTTGTTCTCGGGTTTCTGGAACAAGCACCGCTCCGCTATCTTGCGCACCGCGATGCCAAGGAGGTACTACGTGACGCACTGCTCGTCCAATCGATCGCGGGTCCGGGCGCCCCCGGCCGCTTCGCGCTCGGCATCTCACCCGGCCCGACCGAAGGCACCTGGGTCATGGACCTCATCACCCGCGACCGCCCCGGCCTGTTCGCCATCATCAGCGGCACACTCTCGCTGTGCGGCCTCGACACCCTGGCTGCAGAGGCACATGCCGGCGAAGCAGGGATCGCACTCGACACCTTCACCGTCACATCTGCCACACGCGCACCTGTGGGCACCGAGACCTGGTCCGCCGTTGAGCGCGTACTGTGCGCAGCGCTCGCCGGACGATATGACATCGATACGCGTCTGGCCAAGCGTCGCCTGCACTATCCTGCATCCTCCGACACCGCAATGCCTGTGGTGCGAACTCTCACGGCAACCCGCCTCACGGCGACAGTCAGCATCAAGACGCCGGACCGTGTGGGGCTGCTTCACGATCTCGCATGGGCGTGTCGATCCGCCGACCTGGACATCCGCCGCGCCGTCATCACCACACGCGGAAACGTGGCTGACGATGTCTTCGAGTTGACCGATGCCGAAGGTGCCCCACCCTCCCGTGAGACGATCACCGAGACACTCATCCCGCTGCTCGAGCAAGCTGCACCAGCACACTGAGCCCCAGCGAGGACTATGCAGCATCGCACATGGAACGCAGGAGCACGCCCGCTACAGTCCGTTTATGAGATCCTTCACGACCTTCGGCTCGGCCAGTGTCGAGAGATCACCGAACGCCTCGGTCTCGCGCTCGCCTGCCGCGATCTTGCGCAGGATGCGGCGCATGATCTTGCCACTCCGCGTCTTGGGAAGGTCGCGGGCGAACTGGATACGATCCGGCTGCGCGATAGGACCGATCATCTTGCGGACATGCCCCTTGAGTATCTTCTCGAGATCGTCCGAGGCTATCTGCCCGTCACGGAGGATCACGTACGCGTGCACGCCCTCGCCCTTGACCGGGTGCGGGAACCCCACGACCGCCGCCTCACTGACGCTCTCGTGGCTCACGAGCGCACTCTCGATCTCCGCGGTACCCATCCGGTGCCCGCTCACATTGATGACATCGTCTACCCGGCCGAGCAGCCAGTAGTCGCCTGAGGCATCCACGCGAGCACCGTCTCCGGTGAAGTACCGCCCCGGGAAGCGCTCGAAGTAGACCTCATGCAGTCGCTTATTGTCGGGATCGTTCCAGGTGCCCCGGAGCATGCCCGGCCATGGCTGCTTGACGGTGAGGTACCCGCCGTCGCCCGGATCGGCGCGCGAGCCGTCCTCACGGACGACCTCCGGAACCACGCCATAAAACGGCCAAGACGCGGACCCCGGCTTGAGCGACGTCGCCCCCGGAAACGGCGTGATGAGGAAACCGCCCGTCTCTGTCTGCCAGTAGGTATCCACGATCGGAAGCTCACCTCGGCCGATGGTGTCGCGATACCACTCCCACACCTCGGGATTGATGGGCTCCCCCACCGTGCCGAGCAGCCGGAGCGAAGTCAGGTCGTAGCGCTGCGGCCAGCCCGCACCGTGACGCATGAGCGCGCGAACTACCGTGGGGGCCGTGTACAGCGTGTTGACGCGATACTTCTCCACCACCGCCCAGAAGCGGCCCGGATCGGGGTACGTCGGCACGCCTTCGAACATCAGCATGGTCGCGCCTGCCGCAAGTGGCCCGTACACGATGTAGCTGTGGCCGGTGACCCACCCGATATCGGCGGTACACCAGTACACATCCTCATCCCGGTAGTCCATCACAGTCTTGAAACTCATGAGGGTGTACAGAAGATAACCTGCAGTGGAGTGCAGGATGCCTTTTGGCTTACCGGTAGAGCCCGACGTGTAGAGAATGAACAACGGGTCTTCGCCACCCATGGCCTCCGGTGGGCACGGCTTGCGGACCTCGGGCGCCGTGACCTCCTGATGCCACCAGGTATCGCGTCCCGGCTCCATATCGACATCCCCTGCCCCACGCTTGACGACGACGCACGCTTCCACGCTCGGACACTCGAAGAGCGCTTCGTCGGCTGCCACCTTGAGCGCCACCTTGCGGCCACCGCGAATACCCTCGTCGGCAGTGATGAGAAGTCTGGCGCCACAGTCCTGGATACGTTCCCGCAGCGCGCTTGCCGAGAACCCGCCGAAGATGACCGAGTGGATGGCTCCGATACGCGTGCAGGCCAGCATCGCCATCGGCAGTTCCGGGATCATCGGTAAGTAGATGGCGACGCGGTCGCCGCGCTCGATACCCTTCTTCTTGAGGACGTTGGCGAACCGGCTCACGATGTGGTGCAACTGCTGGTAGGTGAACGTGGCGGTGGTGCCGTCATCACCCTCCCAGATGAGCGCGGCTTTGTTGCGTCGCCAGGTATCCAGATGCCGATCGAGACAGTTGACTGATACGTTGAGGCACCCATCGGCGAACCACTGATAGTCGAGCTGCTCGAAACCGCCTGACCGCACCGTCTCAAACGGCTTCATCCACGAGAGCTCCTCGCGCGCAGCGTCACCCCAGAAGCCCTCGGGGTCCTGGATCGACCGACGATAGGTCTCGGCATATGCGTCTCGGCCGGCAACGACTGCCCGCTCCACAAACTCCTTCGGTGGCAGGTAGACATGCTCCGCCGACGACAGGTGCTCGATACTCGCGTGCTCTTCGCCCGCCATGCGGCACTCCCTCCGGTCGCTTGCTGAGGTTATTCCCTTTGAGGGCACTCGTGTCGTGTACGATATGTTTATCTACGACAAGGAACACTCTTGCCCGCACTGACCCGAAAATACGACGACCTCCGTAACCGCCTGTCCAATCTGGGCAGCGCTTTGGTGGCATACTCCGGGGGTGTCGACTCCACCCTCCTCGCCTTCACGGGACACGTCGTCCTCGGGACCAAGTGCCTCGCGGTGATTGCGGTCTCCGACGTGCACCCGGCGGCCGAGATCGATGAGGCGCGGGCGACAGCACAGTCACTCGGCCTGAACATCTACGAGGTCGAGACCTACGAACTCACCGACCCGCGATTCCAATCCAACCCCCCTGATCGATGCTATTACTGCAAGACCGAGATGTTCTCGCTCTTCCATACGATCGCGAGAACACGCGGCATCTCATGGGTGCTCGATGGCACTAACGCAGACGACCCTTCACGGCGACGACCCGGCCAACGCGCTGCCGAGGAGCTTGGCATCGTGAGCCCGCTTCTGGAAGTCGGCTTGCACAAAGATGAGATCCGCACGCTCTCCGAGCAGCTCGGGTTACCGACGTGGGACAAGCCCGCGGGTGGCTGCCTTGCGACGCGCTTCCCATACGGCACCGCGATTACCGATGAAGGCCTCGAGCGTGTCGCCGTTGCCGAGGCGGGAGCCCGCGCACTCGGCCTCAAGCAGGTACGCATCCGATCGCACGGTGACGTCGCGCGGATCGAGGTGGACCCGCAGGAGATGGAGCGTACGTTCGCGCTGCGGGACCAGCTTGCGACAGCCGTACGCGCCGCCGGATTCGTCTATGTCACGCAGGATCTCGAGGGATATCGATCGGGGTCGCTCGACGATGTCGTCACAAAAGAATCCCCCGAGGGCTGAGGCGCATCGCACGACGCGACACTCAGGCTACTTTGGACCATCGTCTGCTGCCGAGTGCGATGAAAGCGATCGCGATCCCGACTACCGCGGGGACTACAGTGGGATTCTCCGGCACGCCGTACGCATCGACAAGCGGCGACGCTGCTATGAGACCTCCGACTGGTGCCGCCAGAAGCGCAGGCCAAACGATCCATGGCACCTCCGTGTGCGCCCCGGCCAGACGGATCACACCGTAGATGCTGCCCGCATATGCCAGAGCCGCCATCCCGAAGAACGCCAGGTACGTGAGAACACCCCCGGGCTCACCGAACCCCAGCGTAGCGACAACGAACAAGCCAGCGCCGATCGCAAGCAGCACCAATGCCCACGGCATGAAGGTCCCCACAACGAGTGCCCCGGCACCCCATGCAAGCTTTGAGCTCCAGCCAACCGGTACGGACCGAGACACTGTGACCCCGCTCATGACTTCCCCCTCTTCTTGTGGTGACCGACCCCCGGCCAACCGTCCTGCCGGGAGCTACACGACCAACTCGCGCAGTGCAGCGCGCACAGCAGCCGGGATACGCTCCCGTATCCGGACCGGATCGCCCATCGCGGCAGCCAGGATACGCGTGGTGAACGGTTGCGCGGTCTCCACGATATCGATCTCCGGGTAGAGCGCCCGTGCGACACCTTCCACAGTCGCCAGCGACTTGATGAGCAGGCCGTAGCCGCTCGGGATCGCGATGCCATACTCGCCGAGCAACTTCAAAAATCCGAGACCGAAGTGGGCGAAGTCGCGCGTGCCGTCAGGACGCACGTCACCGTCGAGCAGCTCGCCGAGACCCTTCCGCACCGGCTCGACGTGCTCCTGCGGCACATGTACACCAAGCAGCTCCGAGTACCGTAGCGCTCGATCAGGATCGCGGTAGATGAGCGCCGCCATCACCTGTGTGATATTCATGCGCTCCTCAGGAGTGAGGTACCCCACGATGCCGAAGTCCAGGTACGCGATCGTGTTGTCAGGCGTGACGAAGATGTTGGCAGGGTGAAGATCAGCGTGATACCGCCCGTACACGAACACCTGGCGCATGAACGCCGTGGCCCCGTGGATCGCAAGCCCTCTGCAGTCCACGCCTGCCTCTCGGGCGATCTCAAGATCACTCAGCCGCCACCCCGTGATGAACTCCATGGTGAGCACCCGCGCGGTACTGCGCGGCCAGACGATCCGCGGAGCCTGCACTTTGGGGTCGTCACGGAAGTCGAATGCGAAGCGATCGGCAAAGCGACCCTCCCGACGTAGATCGAGCTCCCGATCGACCGTTCCGGAGAACTCATCTACGAGCGCCACCGGGTCGAATCGTCGTGCGAGTCGTGTGCCTGCCATACGCTCGGCTAGTCGCCGCACGATGACGACATCACCAAGGATGGACTCGGCGGCTCCGGGACGAACGACCTTCACGACAACCTCGGCCCCTATGGGGAGCACCTCACCCCAGACCGGGCGACACGGCTGTGCAAGCGTTGCCCGATGCACCTGCGCTATCGAAGCCGCCGCGAGCGGTTCGTTGTCGAAGGTCGCGAAAAGCTCCTCGGGCTCGGCAGAGAACTCCGACCGGATGACAGCGCGGATGGCCTCTACAGGGACCGGAGGGACCGCATCTTGCATGCGTTGCATCTCGGCGACCAATTCGGCGGAGAACTCATCGGGGCGGACCGAGATAAGCTGTCCGAGCTTGATGAACGCCGGGCCGAGTTGCTCGAAGGAGCGCCGTAGTCCTCGAGCCCAGGCCGCGCGACGAACGTGTGCCGAAACGAGTCCGAAGCGCGCCGCCGGAAGCTGCCTGACAAGTTGCCCGAGGATGGTGCGGGTGATGACCATACTACGAGAGGCCATGCGAGACTCCTAACCGCTCACCTTGCGAAGGATGGTCTCAAGGATCGACTCCATGGAGTCGAGGCGTCCGCGAAGCTCCGCGACCTCGAATCTGATCTCATCGAGCGCGGGATCGGGTGGCTCCTCGATCGCGCGCTCCTCCCCACGGGCGCGTGCCTCGAGATCACGCTTGAGTTTCTCCTTCTCCTCCTCGACCATCGCCGCCAGCCCATCGACGAACGCGTCAGGGCCACCACTCATCCCCTCGGGACCGCCACTGATCCCCCGCCGGATGGCAGCCTTCATCTCTTCGTCGGCAGCCTCATGCGTGAACAACCATGTCGCGAAGAACCGCATCACGTCGTCGGTCATCTCACAGCCCCCATTCGTCGATATACTGTGTAATAGATAGTACCTCGCATTACCAGGTAATGCAACACGGTTCGGACAACAGTCGTCTCATACCCCCGAGAGGTGACTTATTCCTGGCGGTGGGAGTCTCTTGCTCCGAGAAGCCGCAAGCTGTTGGCGATCACCAACAGCGCGATCCCTGTATCGGCGAAGACCGCCATCCACAGCGTCGCCCTGCCTACGACCGCAAGCGCGATGAACACGATCTTCACGGCGATGGATGCAGCGATGTTCTGCCTGATGATGCGCATCGTCCGCCTACCGAGCTCAAGAAAGCGAGGCACGCCTCCGAGGTCGTCGCTCATGAGCGCGACATCGGCGGTCTCGATGGCGATAGGGCTCCCCGCCGCCCCCATCGCTACGCCGATATCGGCGGTGGCGAGCGCGGGCGCATCGTTGATGCCGTCACCCACGAGCAGTACGGCACCGAACCGTCCCCGCAGCTCCTCCACAGCACCGGTCTTATCCTGCGGCAGCAGCCGCGAGCGCACCTCGGTGATGCCGGTCACCTCAGCCACGCGGGCGGCGGCCTGTGGGCTGTCGCCCGTGAGCATCGCCACATGCTGGACACCCCCGTGCGCCAGTGTCGCCACTGCCGAGGTTGCTTCAAGACGCATCGCATCGGCCACACCAATCACACCGAGGACTCGCGACAACGACGCATCGTACACGAACACTACCAGTGTCGTGTGGCCCTGCGCTTCGAGCCGGGCTACGGCATCCCCGACCTGCGCAACATCGACCCCCTGCTCCCCGGCATACCGCACGCTGCCGACCGACACCCGCTCGCTGCCCACGACACCGCTCACGCCACGTCCGGGCTCCTCGTACACTTCTGTCGCATCACAACGCACGCCCCCCGCGGCTTCAGTCACAGCCGAGGCAAGCGGGTGGTTCGAGTGCGCCTCGACTGCCGCTGCGAGCTGGAGCACGTTCTCAGCTGTATATCCCGCGAACGGAACGACCTCTGCTACCTCAGGACGTCCCTCGGTGAGCGTCCCGGTCTTGTCGAACGCTACCACCTGGATGCCGACCGCACGCTCGAGGAACACGCCGCCCTTCACGAGAATCCCCTCACGCGTGGCCCGCGTGATACCCGAGACGACTGCCACCGGCGTGGAGACGACGAGCGCGCACGGACACGAGATCACGAGCAGCGTGAGTGATCGGTACACCCACTCGCGCCACGCAACGAACCCCTGTACACCGGCGCCGAGCTCGCCAAGCAGCGGACCACCGACTGCGATAGCGACGGCGATAGCGACCACGACCGGCGTGTAGATGCGGCTAAAGCGATCCACGAACCGCTGCACGGGAGCGCGACTGGCCCGGGCCGACTCCACCAGATGCACGATTCGCGCGATGGTGGTGTCGTTCGCCTCTGTGGTGGTGGCTATGACAACGAGACCGAAGGTGTTAAGCGTGCCCGCATAGACGGCGTCGCCGGGTCCACGATCCGCCGGCACGGACTCACCGGTGATAGGTGACTCGTCAAAAACCGAACGGCCCTCGGATATAAGCCCGTCGAGCGGCACGCGTTCCCCCGGACGCACGACCACAAGCTCCCCGATGGTCACCTCCTCCGGCACCACCTCGATCTCGGCGCCATCGCGACGCACACGTGCTCGTGAAGGTGCCAACGCCATCAGCCCGCTGATCTCACGCCGCGTTCGTGCGACGGAGCGTGCCTCGAGCATCCCGCCAAGCGCGAAGAGCACGATCACCGTGGCGCCCTCTCCCCACTCGCCGAGTGCGGCGGCACCCGAGACGGCAAGCGTCATCAGCACGTTCATGTCGAGTGAGCGCGCCATGAGCGAGACCGCGGCGCGGCGCCATACCAACGACCCGCCGACGATGATCGCAAGCGCATGGGCGCCCACACCTGCGGTCTCAGCACCGCTCCAGCCAAGCAGCCATCCGACGACGAGCAGTGCTGCGGAGACGGCGACGCTGACCTCGGTGCGATTACGGGTCCACCACGAGACCGGAGGCAACCCCTGGCTATCAGCAGCGTCCATTGCCTCCATGCCGTGCCCAGCACCCACGACGACCGCCACGACGCGCTTGCGCGGATCGTCCGTGCGGTCGTACTCGATGCGCAACAAGCCGGTCGCGAAGTTCACGTCGGCCGACAGGACACCTGTCACCTGCTGTACGGACTTACTCACGGTCCGCGCGCAGTCGGGTCAATCGAACCCGGTGAGGCGGTAGGCTGCATGGCCGACCGAATCGGCCTCCTCCAGCGCCCGCCGTTCGACTGCAAGGCGTAGCTGCAGACGCACC
>JAVERH010000189.1:0-3535 GCA_034007245.1 Coriobacteriia bacterium
GCCGTTCATGATGCGGCCGAGCAGCTCCGGCGCCACATCGATCATCGCGACCTCTTCGAGGAAGCGGACGCGGGTACGGTCGATGTCGACGCCCTGCGTGCCCTCGAACACCTGGATGACCGCCGTGCTGCCCGAGACCTCGAGCACCTGGCCACTGCGCTCGGAGCCATCCGGCATGAGCACGGCCACCATCTCGTTGTACGCGACCCCGTGGACGTTCTCCACGTAGATCAGAGGCCCGGTGACGTACGTCAGCGTCCGGTACTCGGTGGAGAGCAGCGAACGGTCGATAGTTGCCTCCACGGACATCTACAGCACCTCGATTCCGGCGATCTGTTCATTGATCTCATGCACGAGCGCCGGCATCCGCTCGAGCGCCTCCTCGTGTGGCGTGGTCTTGAGCGTGGAGATCTCGTCCCGCAGTGGCAACTGCATGACCTGCCGGAGTGATACGCCACGCGACATCGCCTGGGTGGCAGCATCGTTGAACGCGAGCACGGTCTTGAGGATCCAGTAGCCCTTCTGAGGCGGGCAGTACGCGTCGATCGCATCGAACGCGAACTGCTGCAAGAAGTCCTCGCGGATCATACGGGCGACCTCAAGGATGATCTTCTCTGTCTCCGGCAGCGCATCAGGGCCGACGAGCTGCACGATCTCTTGGAGCTCTGTCTCTTTCTGCAGGATGAACATCGCACGCTCGCGCACCGCGCGCCAGTCGTCGGCGACCTCTGCCTCGAACCAGTCCTGCACCTGACCGAGGTACAGAGTGTAGGACTTCGTCCACGAGATAGCTGGGAAGTGCCGACGATGGGCCAGGGAGGTATCGAGCGCCCAGAACGCACCGGTGACCCGCAGGGAGTTCTGGGTCATCGGCTCGGACATATCGCCTCCGGCCGGTGACACAGCACCGACCATCGTGACCGAGCCGACACGGTCGCCATCACCGAGCGCTTCGACACGGCCTGAGCGCTCGTAGAAGCTGGCAAGCCGGGTGGCGAGGTACGCGGGATAGCCTTCCTCGCCAGGCATCTCTTCGAGACGGCCGGAGACCTCGCGGAGCGCCTCGCCCCAACGAGAGGTGGAGTCGGCCATCATCGCGACGTTGTAACCCATGTCGCGGTAGTACTCCGCCAGCGTGACGCCCGTGTAGATCGATGCCTCTCGGGCGGCCACTGGCATGTTCGACGTGTTGGCTACAAGCACGGTACGGTCCATGAGCTTGTAGCCCGTGCGCGGATCGTCCAGCTCCGGGAACTCGGCGAGCACCTCGGTCATCTCATTACCGCGCTCGCCACAGCCGACGTAGATGATGATGTCGACATCGGCCCACTTCGCCAGAGACTGCTGGGTGACCGTCTTGCCCGTTCCGAACCCTCCAGGGATGATCGCATTGCCACCAAGGGCGACCGGAAAGAACGTGTCCAGGATACGCATGCCTGTCATGAACGGAGTCGTCGGGTCGAGCTTCCGCTTGTAGGGACGCCCGTAACGCACCGGCCACCACTGGCTCATCTTGATCTCCGTGCCATCCTCGAGCCTGGCGATGACATCGTCGATCGTGTACAAACCGGCCGGCACGATCTCCGCGACGGTTCCCGAGATATCCGGTGGGACCATGATCCGGTGCAGTACCGTGCCGCCCTCGGGAGTCGTGCCAAGCACGTCTCCACCCAACACCTGCTGCCCTACTGTGGCGACCGGGGTGAAGTCCCATTGCTTCGTCCGATCGAGCGCGCTTGCAACGGTACCTCGAGCGATGAAATCGCTATTGGTGTCGTCAGCGATGACCGGCAGCGGCCGCTGGATACCATCGTAGATGGAGGTCAGCAACCCAGGGCCGAGCTCCAGCTTGAGCGGCCCTTCTGTCGACTCGACCGGCTCGCCGATCAGCAGGCCCGAGGTGTCCTCGTAGACCTGGATCGTGGCGAGTTCGCCCTCGAGCCTGATGACCTCGCCCATGAGGCCGGCCTCGCCGACCCGGACGACGTCGTACATCTTGGTCCCGGTCATGCCGTCGGCGACGACGACAGGACCGGTGATCTTTGAAAGCGTTCCGACAATCATCAGCCTCGCCTCAGAGTGATATCGAATCCGATGGCCCGTCTGATCAGGCGAGAGAGATACGCCCGATGGTCTTCTTCAGTCACCAGCTTCTCGCGGATCGGTAACGAGATCACGATAGGCCGATACGACTGGTTGATCTTCTGTTGCATGCGCTCATCGACCTCGGCCATGTACGCCTCGTTGACCGCAATGATGCCGCTCTCGTCATCGTCAATGAGCGCCGACAGCTTTCTGCGCGCATCCTCAGGCGACTCCGCGACATGGACGGTGACTCCAGCAAGGCCGAACCCATCGGCAGTATCGGGGTCGGTGAGAACGACGAGCTTATACAACGATGAGCTCCTCTCTCATCCGGCCCTCAGGCATACCGACCGAAACGCCCTTGACCACGATCCGGAGGTTCGTGACCTCGTTGGCCTTGGTCCACAGGTAACTGATCGTGAGCCCGATGCCGAGCGGGTCTTCCTTGCTGGCCTCGAAGGCTATGCGGAAGAGGTAGTCTTCCAGGGCCCGCTCGAACACAGAGACCGAGCCCTTCTCCATGTACTGGAGCGCGGCCCGATCGAGCGGCTTCCCGAACGGCGTCTTCTTGATCCTGGCGAAGACCTCGTCCACATCCGACATCGCCGACAACTCGAGGAACAACTGCTCGTCAACGACCGTCCCCCCCGGGACGAAGAAGCGTGTCGCCTCCTCCGGGGGCAGATCGGCGCTGAGCAACCGGATCGCGGTGAGCAGGTTCATGGTGTCGACCTGTGCGCTGAGGAAGTCGCGCGCGATGCGCTTGTTCTCGCGCCAGCCGCGAAGCCGCTTCGATGCCCACTGGTAGTAGTAGCGGTCAAGTGCGAGCTCGAGCAGCGAGAGGTCCTCACTCTCCGTGTACTCCGGGAGCACCTCGCGCAGGGGCACCGCGAACGGCAGCCCCCATGTGCCGAGCGTGTCGACCACGCTGCGGATGTCCTCCTGTTTCGCCAGTTCATCCGCGTCGACCTGCGACAGCTGACCCACCGTGATGAGACTATCGGTGATGTCTTCAACCGGCAGATCCATGTGCTTGCCACGGATGATGGTCTTGATATTGAACAGGTCCCATCGTCCGAGCAGAGTGTTCACCAGCGACGTCGCTTCCTTGTTGGAGAAGCTCAGCACCCTGTTGAACGTCCGCACCATGTTGTCCCTGAGGGCCTCGTCTACCTGCGTGGCCGTGCGGCCGTGCAAGATCCGCGTCTCAAGATCCGGCCCGTACTCGGTCTGCATCAGCGCTGAGATCACTCCACCGATGTCGACCGACGTCATCAACTCATCGAAGAACGACGGCCGCAGAAGGCGGGAACGCATGCCGCGGATGCGGGCGTTCGTATACCCGTAGTCTCGTCCCGAGGGCCGGTAGCCTCTCTGGACCGCAGGGACTGGCGGCTTGCGCGTCTTCATGAAGCCAGGACCTCGGCAACCTTCGTGCCGACCACGGCAC
>JAVERH010000190.1:0-3529 GCA_034007245.1 Coriobacteriia bacterium
GCCGATCGCATATGCAAGCTGGATCTCGCACCGCTCCGCAAGGCCGGCCGCAACAATGTTCTTGGCGACCCAACGTCCTGCATAGGCACCCGAACGATCGACCTTCGTGCAGTCCTTGCCCGAGAAGGCGCCGCCGCCATGACGGCCCATTCCGCCATAGGTGTCGACGATGATCTTCCGGCCGGTGAGACCGGAGTCGCCCATAGGGCCACCGATGACGAATCGACCCGTGGGGTTGATATAGATCTCGGCGTTCTCCCAGCCGATACTCTCACTGGCGAACACCGGTTCGATGATGTGCTTGATGAAGTCGGGCCGCATCAGCGTGTCGATGTCCACGCCGTCGGCATGCTGCGTTGAAAGGACGATCTTGTCGATCTCCACCGGCTTGCCGTTCACATAACGAACCGTCACCTGTGACTTTCCATCGGGGCGCAGGTAGTCGAGCACCTCGCCCTTACGCACCGCCGTCAGACGCTCTGCCAGCCTGTGCGCGAGATAGATCGGCATCGGCATCAGCTGAGATGTCTCGTTACATGCATAGCCGAACATCATGCCCTGGTCGCCAGCACCGATCCTATCGAGCGGATCAGCCTCACCGTGCTTGTCTTCGTATGCGTCCACGCCCATCGCGATGTCCGCGCTCTGCTCATGAATGGCGGTGAGCACACCACACGTCTCGTAGTCGAAACCGAACTTGGCACGCGTGTAGCCGATGTCCTTGACCGTCTCACGCACGATCGAGGGGATATCCACATACGCGTGTGTCCGTACCTCGCCTGCAACGACGATGAGTCCGGTCGTAGCGAGCGTTTCAACCGCCACACGTACGTGGTCAGGGCTTGCGACAGTGCCCTTATCGGTGACATAGCCCTCGGCGGCAAGCACCGCCTCGCGCCCGATGATCGCATCAAGGATCGAGTCCGATATCTGATCGCACATCTTGTCAGGATGACCCTCGGTGACCGACTCGGATGTGAACAGGAACTCTCGCTCTGACATCGCGCCTCCTTCGTGGCGCCCGCGCCTGCGGGCCTGTCATTACTGTCCGGGCATAAAAAAACCCTGCCAGGACTGACAAGGGACATGAGCGTTGGCAAGAAGCACCGCGTTCTTCCCTCATCTTCCAGACGTCGCCGTCTGCCGCAACGTGGCACCGTGCGCACTTTCGCGTCGGTTGCCGGGGCGTCGTAGGGTGCGGTCCCTCGGCCCTCTGCAGCACTTGCGCGCTGCCTCCTGATGAGAACACACCGACGATAGCACGCAGACCTACTCCTGCCAAGCATCCGCGCAGGCGGTATAGTGTACGCGTCCATCCCCGCTGTCTGGAGTACGCGTGAAGCTGTTTTCTGTCGATGCCATCAACCGGATCGTGCTGTATATCGAAGGCGCGGTGACATTCCTTCTCGTCATTCTCGCCGCGCTTGGTGTAGTGGACATCGTGATCAAGATGTTCCAGGTCACCAGGGCGGACGGCTTCATGACTCCTGAGGGGATCACCCGTACGATCGATACCGTGCTCATCGTCTTCATCGTGATAGAGCTTATCCGGATCGCCATCGCCTATATGCAGCACAAGGATGTGATCGGGACCGTACTCGAGGCCGGACTGGTCGCCGTGGTACGGAAACTCGTCATCTTCGAGAGTTCCGACCAGATGCTCGAAAAGGCCATCGCCCTCTCGGTACTGATCCTCGCCGTCGGCATCACGTGGTACCTACTCCGCAAGGGACACACCTGCGAGACACCCATCGACCACGCCGAGTAGCCACCTCCCTGGAAGGAGCACCGTGCCCACGACTGTCCGCGTACGCTTCGCCCCGAGTCCCACCGGCGCACTGCACATCGGTGGTGCCCGCACCGCCATCTATAACTGGGCGTTCGCCCGCGCCGTCGGTGGCACGTTCATACTCCGTATCGACGACACCGACGCGGACCGATCCACTGCCGAGAACACCGCGCAGATACTGAGATCGCTCTCATGGCTCGGCATCGACTGGGACGAGGGGCCCGAGGTCGGCGGCCCCTACGCCCCCTACTTCCAAACCGGGCGGAGTGAGAGCTACCGCAGGGCACTCGAGACGATGAAAGCGAACGGTACGGCATACCCTTGCTTCTGCTCAAGCGAGGAGCTCGTCGCTAAGCGGGAGGCCGCACGCTCGGGTGACGGACCGACCGGCTACGACCGGACCTGCCGAGGCATCCATAGCGCCACTGCCGCCGCGCGCATCGAAGCCGGCGAGCCACATGTGTGGCGCCTCGCGGTACCCGACGATCGCGGTGACATCTTCGTCGACGATATCGTACGCGACGAGACGGTCTTCCCCGCCTCGGCCATGGACGACTTCGTACTCGTACGCACCGACGGGACTCCCACGTACAACTTCGCGACCGTCGTCGACGATGCCGATATGGGGATCACCCACGTGATCCGCGGCGACGACCATCTCTCCAACACGCCCCGTCAGATACTCGTCTTCGAGGCACTCGGGCACGCCACCCCCCGGTTCGCCCACCTCTCGATGATCTGGGGTGCCGACGGCAAAAAGCTCTCCAAGCGACACGGGGCCACCTCGGTCGAAGCATTCAGAGATGAGGGTTATCTGCCCGAGGCCATCTTCAACTACGTGGCGCTTCTGGGCTGGTCACTCGACGGCGAGACCACGATAGTCTCCCGGGAGACACTCGCCCGCGAGTTCTCCCTCGACCGGATATCCAAGAATCCCGCGATCTTCGACTTCGAGAAACTGGACTGGATGAACGGCGTCTACATCCGGGAGATGTCCCCTGCCGAGCTCGCCAAGCGAATGCTCCCCTGGCTGATCGACACCGGACTGACGACCGCTGAGGACTACACCTCGCGTCCGGAGTGGTACCACTCGCTCGCTCCGCTCATCGCCGAGCGTGCGAAGCGGATGACCGACATCGCTCCAGCCCTCGCGTTCCTTTTCGCCGATGAGGTGGCGCTCGACCCTGCGTCTGCCGAAAAGGCGCTCGCTTCAGATGAGGCCCGTCAGGCACTGGCTGCCGCCGCGAACGCCCTCGGCACGCTCGAGATGTGGGATCACGACGGTATCGAGACCGCACTCAGAGAGCTCGCACCCGGGTTGGGAGTCAAGCCGAAGGTCGTCTTCCAGGCCGTACGCGTGGCCGTGACCGGCTCGATCGTGAGCCCGCCGCTCTTCGAGTCGCTCGCCCTGCTGGATCAGCAGGACGCCGTTGGCCGAATGCTCGCCGCACTGTAGATCCGATGCAGCAGGACATCCTCGCCATGAACCGGTTTTGACGGGTTGACACCCGGCCAGGGCGTCGGTAGCATACGGATTCGCGTCCGAGCTGGGCGCAGGCACGTACTGGGGTATGGTGTAACTGGCAACACGTCGGATTCTGGTTCCGAAGAGTCTAGGTTCGAGCCCTAGTACCCCAGCCACACACGGCGCGTTCGTCTAGCGGTTAGGACACCGCCCTCTCAAGGCGGAGATCACGGGTTCGAATCCCGTACGCGCTACCAACCTCATCGAAGGCCCCT
>JAVERH010000017.1:0-23377 GCA_034007245.1 Coriobacteriia bacterium
TGATGCACGAAACGATGCACGGGCACTCTGACAATGGGCAAAAAGAAAGCGGGGACCGAAGTCCCCGCAGGTAGATCGTGGAGCCGACGAGCGGATTCGAACCGCTGACCTGCGCATTACGAGTGCGCTGCTCTACCAGCTGAGCTACGTCGGCATGATGCCTATTCTGTTTTCGCCGCTCCACCATCGGAGCGGGGGCGCCGCCGCCGGCGGCGGCGAGTACTCGTCGTACCGGTGCTCTCGCCTGCCGCGGGCGTTCCCTGGGCCTTCTGCGGACGATCCTGCTTCTTGCCCTGGCTCTGTCCGCCCTTTTTCGAGCTTCCGGCCTTCTTCTGACCATCGCTCTTGCGCGGTTGCTCACCGTTCTTTGGCGCCTCGGACCGCTGTGCTCCGGCCCCTCCACTACCTCGCGAGCTCCGGCGCTTCCGCCTGGACGAACTCGTCTTCTCCTGCGTCGTCGTGTCTGCGACACGCTCCGCCTCGCGCAACGTCGGCGTCGTTCCCTGTGCCATCGACGCCGCCGCCTGCTCCTGCTCGACCGACTCGACATCCAGCTTACACGGACATCCTCGTCCGGCGCTGCAGTCAAGGGCTGTGAGCGGGACCGTGACCTCCGGACCGCCCTGCTGCCTGATCGTCATCATCTCTCTCGGCACGTTCATCGACGAGATCTTGCCGAATGTGCCGTCAGAGAAGTCTACCTGCGTCCCGCATTTCGGTGCACGCTGCTTGAACTCTTTGTACGCTTCGTACTCATACCGCAAACAGCACATGAGTCTGCCACACAGACCGCTGATTTTCAACGGGTTCAACGGGAGATCCTGTTCTTTTGCCATCCGGATCGAAACCGGCTGGAAGTCGCCACCAAACCGTACACAGCACAGTGGCTGTCCACAGTGACCCAGCCCGCCTACCATCCGGGCTTCATCGCGCACTCCCACCTGACGCATATCCACGCGCGCATGCATCTCCGCAGCAAGCTCACGTACGAGCTCCCGAAAGTCAACGCGCTCCTCGGCGGAGAAATAGAATACTATCTTCGATTCATCGAAGAGATGCTCCACCCCGATGGGCTTCATGTCGAGACCGTGCTTGCGCACGAGCTCCCTGAAGCGCTCGAGCTCCACGGACTCGCGCGAGCGCTGTGCCTCCGCACGAGCCCGGTCATCCTGCGTGGCGATGCGCAGCACCGGCTTCAGCGCTGCAGGCACATCCTCGTCTGCAACCTCGCGTCCGGTCAGCACGACTTCGCCGTACTCCTGGCCACGCTCAGTAGTCACGATCACGTTATCGCCCTCTACGGGCTCACAACCGGCAGGATCGAAGTACAAGACCTTACCGGCGAATCTCAAGCGAACTCCCACTATCGTGGGCATCGTAGGACCTCCTGTATGTCGAACAGCATGGCCTCTACAGCCAGCTGGGGGCTCACATTATAGGCCATGTGCTCCCTGGCGCGCCCGACCGCATCCAGCGCACGCAGTGCGGCAGCAGTACTGAGCACGCGAGCAAGCTCCGCCGTCGCATCGGCAGCATCGGTGTTGGCCACCAGCTCGCCTGCTCCACGGGCCATCACCAGACAGTCACGGAGCCAACTCTCCGTCACGCTCATGAGCTCGGTCACACCCTCACGCTCGCGCGCCGTCAGCTCTCGCTTCTGTCGCTTCTCCAAGTCCGTGAGCACCCCACGCGAGAGAAACTCCCGGACCCGATCGACCTCCTCGACCTGCGACGACTTCATCTCTTCGACCGGTGCACGGACAGCACCAAGCAACTCCCGGGCCGCCATGAGCACGTCATGCCCGTCCATGACCGGGAGCCGCTTCAGGACTCCGAGTATCGTCTGCCGCGCGTTCTGTCGACCAGGTGAGCGCAAGAACTCTATCGCCCGTGGGATCACCCCTCCGGTAGCGGCAAGCGCAGCAACCGCCTCGTCTCGTCCCGCCCCCGTCCGCTCCATGACAAGACCGAGCGCGACCGAGGCCGGTACGGGTGCGAAACGTACGATCTGACAGCGTGATGCGATAGTGGGCAGCACGTCGTCGTACTCGCGGGCAAGGAGCACCATCACGACATCGACGGGCGGCTCCTCCAGGGTCTTCAGAAACGCACTTGCGCTCGCCTCGTTGAAGCGGTCGGCATCTTCGATCACGTACACTTTGCGAGACGCCTCGGCGGGCTTGAGATGGACGTCACGTACGATATCGCGGACCTGTGAGACCACGTACGTGACGCCCTCGGGGCGGAGTACGTGAAGGTCGGGGTGAGCGTTGTTCCTGACGCGCTTGCACTCCTGACACACACCACAGGCACCGTCGGGACAGAACAGCGCACAGGCGAGTGCCCGCGCCGCGCTCTTCTTGCCTGCACCGGTCGGACCGACGAACAGATAGGCGTGCGCCGTCGAGCCGCTCTCGACCGCAGCACGAAGACGACCGACCGCACGCTCCTGGCCGACCAGATCATCCCAGACACACCTACGGGTGCTCACGAACGGCTCACACTCTCCAGCAGAGGCTCTATGAGCTCCCACACCCGGCTGGCGACGCGTTCGATCGAGTCGCGAGGAATGACCTTGATGCGCTCCGGCTCGGCCTCGGCCATCGCAAGATAGCCCGTACGCACGCGCTCATGGAACGCAGCGCCTGCACGCTCGAGGCGATCTGCGCCCAGCGCTGTCGCCTGCTCGAGCCCCTGTGCCGCATCGACGTCAAGCAACAGCGTGAGGTCCGGAGTCAGTCCCCCGGTCGCGATGCGGTTGAGCTCGTGCACCTCCTCCACGGGCAGCACCGCGCGACCGTAGCCCTGGTATGCCACACTCGAATCAGCGTAGCGGTCACACAGCACGATCGCGCCCGCCTCGATGCCGGGGAGGTAGTGCGCCGAGACGAGCTGTGCCCGGCTCGCCTCATAGAGCAACAGCTCGGCACGAACGCTGAGCTCGGTGTGCACCGGGTCGAGCAGGATCCCACGGATTCGTTCACCGGGGTCGCCCGGAGCCACGCCACCCGGCTCGCGGAACGTCCGCACGTCGCATCCAAGCTCCCGCAGGCGGGACGCAAGAAGCACGATCTGGGTCGACTTACCCGACCCGTCACCACCCTCGAACGTGATCATCAGTCCGTTCATCGCGCCTCCTCCCCACTGCCCTGAGGCTGCGACTCGACCGCCCACTCGGCACGCGCCTCTGCATACCAGTCAGCGCCGGTGGCGTCGATGGCCACCCATACCGGGAACTCATCGAGCTCCATCCGCACGAGCGCCTCCGCACCAAGGTCGGCGTAGGCGACGGTGTCCGCCGAGCGGACCCGTGTCGCAAGCAGCGCGGCGATACCGCCGACCGTGGCAAGGTACACAGCACCATTGGCGATACACGCCTCGAGGACCGCCGCCGAGCGGACACCCTTACCGATAGTGGCCGCGATACCGACCTCCAGCAGCTGCGGTGTCCAACCATCCATCCGGCTCGCTGTCGTCGGCCCCACAGACCCGACGGGCCTGCCTGCTGCAGCCGGTGTCGGGCCTGCGTAGAAGAGGACCTGGTCGCGCAGATCGATCGGCGGACTCCCTGCCTCTACGTCTGCCACAAGCCGGACGTGCGTTGCGTCGCGCGCGGTGTAGACCGGGCCCGAGAGCAGCACCGCGCTCCCCGCAGGAAGTGCGCGCAGCCGTCCGGCGTCACCTGGAAGGGTGATCTGTATCGCGTCACTCATCGGTGTCCTCCTCGGCGGCCTGAACAGCCCCGGCACTCCCGGGAACCGGCTGCCGCCAGTCCAGAGTCCGGTACGCATAGTATGCCGCGCCGAGCACGATCAGCGATGCGATCTGCAGTGTCACCCGTGAGCCGGTGAACCAGGAGGGGTCGGTCATACCCGCAGACAGCGTGCGGATGATACCTGCGAGCACATCGGCAAGCGGCGCGACCACGACCATCGACACGAGCAGAGACATGCGGATCACCGACTCCATCGCCGTGAACACACGACCCCGGATATCATCGGACACGGTCTGAACGATGTACGTATTGCCCGCGACCGTAAGACACGCGATACAGAAGCCGGCAGTGATACCGAAGATCAGCGACACCCAGTACACGCCGATGCTTGCAAAGATGAGCATACTGACACCGAACGTGGTAACGGCACCAAGAAAGAGCATCTGTAGCGGGATACGGTTGGCCAACCGCGGCGCAAGGATGGCACCTGCGACCATCCCAAGTGCGAGTAACACGAGTACGAAGGTCTGCGGCGCAGCCACAAGGGTGCGAATGGCCTCGAACTGATCGAGGATCGGCACCCCGTGCGCGAGTATCTCCTGCACATACGCAAGCCCCACGGTGATGATCGATCCACCGCCGAGGATCGCCATGCCGATCGTGACGAGGAGTCCGCGCAGCTCGTGATGATCGCGCAGGAACCGGAACGACTCGAGCACGTCCTTACCGATAAGCGAGGGCCGGAACCCTCCCCCGTCGCGCTCCGGACGGACACTCACCCGGATGGACCACAGTAGGGCGGCGGACACGAGGAATGTGAGGCTGTTGAGCACCACACCGGCACGAGGCCCGAGCAACGCGGGCGCAAAAGGACCGACGAATACGTCCACAAGCGGGAATCCACTGTCCAGGATCCACCGGACGATAGCCTCGAATGCGGCAAGGATGCCGCCTGACATAGTGAGGCCGATGAGCATGCTCGCTTGCTGTGTCGTGTAAGCGAGTCCGTTGGCCACCGCGACCTCGTCTGCCGCCACGATGCGCGGGATGAGCGAGTTACGCGCCGGAGAGAAGAACAGTGACGCGACCTCCATGAGCAGCACCACAAGATAGATCAGCGCGAGGCTACTCGTGAACAGCAGTAACAACGTGAGCAGCGCGCGCACGAGGTCGCAGACGATCATGAGACGTCGACGGTCAAAACGGTCGACGAGCGAACCGATCACCGATGAGAACAGAAGCGACGGGATGATCTTCGCGATCATGATACCCGCGACGGCAAAGGACGAGCCGCCGGAGAGCGTCGTCACAAGCGGGATGAGCAGACCGACGACGAGCCAGTCGCCCAGACCGCTCACGAACTGCGAGAGCCACAGTGCCCTGAAGCGCTTGTTACGCAGTACTGCCTGGTAGGGCACCGTCGGGATGCCTATCTGCGCGGTGGCCATCCTATGCGACCTCCACGGTGACGGTACGCATCGCAGAACACCCGAGGTTCACCGCGACCGGCATCGCCGCGATGTGACACGGTGCCGTCATCACGTGTACCGCAAGTGCCGTCGTTCGACCGCCAAGACCTCCGGGTCCGATGCCGAGCGCGTTCACCGCATCCAGCACCTCAGCCTCGAAGACTGTGGCACGCGGATCGGACGATGGTGCTCCTATGGGACGCAACAAAGCCTTCTTCGCAAGCTTGGCCACCGAGTCGAACGTCCCTCCCACCCCGACGCCGAGCACGAGCGGCGGGCACGCCGACGAACCCTTGACCGAGACCCGCTCGACGACGAAACGCTTGACACCGTCCGGGCCCGCACCGGGATCGAGCATCCCGATCGCGCTCGCGTTATCCGAGCCGCCACCTTTCAGCATCACATGCACGATCGCCCCCGTGCCGGGACGCACGCTCACATCCACGAATGCAGGAGTGTTGTCCCCGGTGTTCCTACGGTCGAAGAGGGCATCGCGTACGACACTCATCCTCAGCCCGCCCTCCCAGTATGCGTTTCGGACAGCATCATCGACCTCGGCAAGCAGATCGCCCTCGATGCACTCGTCTGCTCCAACCTCGACCCACACCCATGTGGTACCGGTGTCCTGGCAGAGGGGCACGCGATCGCCTGAAGCGATCGATGCGTTCTCCAGGATGCGAGAGAGGACAGCCCGTCCTGATGGTGAGGGCTCAGAGGCCGCTGCACGCTCCATGGCACGGTAGACGTCCGGGCGTAGCGTGGTCGCCGCTTCGGTGATCGCCGAGCGCACGCCGTCCGCTATGGCACGGGCCGTCAGCACTGCTCGTCTTCGCACGCGTCGATGGCCTTCACGATCCCAGACACGATCCGCGCGTCGAAGATCGATGGCACGATGCACTCGGGACCCGGAGAGTCCACGAGTGCGGCGAGTGCCCTGGCGACAGCGAGCTTGATGGCGGTCGTGACCTGAGGGGTTCCGCTGTCCAGAAGCCCGCGGAACAGACCCGGGAAGACAAGCGCATTGTTGATCTGGTTAGGGAAGTCGGAGCGCCCGGTAGCAATCACCACCGCGCCTCCGGCACGGGCTTCATCGGGCATGATCTCCGGCACGGGGTTCGCGAGTGCGAAGACGATGGGGTCTGGTGCCATCCGTTTGACGTCCGCAGCGGTGAAGAGCCCCGCCCTGGATACGCCGATGAGGACATCGGCGCCATCTATCAGCGTCTCACCCAGTGGCCAATCGTCTCCAGCCGTGCTGAGTGCAAGCACCTCGCGCTGGTTGTCGTTGATGCTCTCACTCCCAGGCGTCAGTACACCCTTGCTATCGCTGATGCGAATGCGGGTCATACCGTAGGCGACGAGCAGGCGGGCTATGGCCAACCCCGCCGCACCCGCGCCAGAGATGGCGACCTTCACATCCGTACCCTTACCGGTGACATCGAGGGCATTGATGAGCCCAGCGAGCACCACGATGGCAGTGCCGTGCTGATCATCATGGAAGACCGGGATGTCGAGCTCGGCGGTCAGTCGCCGTTCGATCTCGAAGCAGCGTGGCGCCGAGATGTCCTCGAGGTTGATGCCACCGAAGCTCGGCGCGAGGTATCGGACGGTGTCTACGATCGCATCACTGTCTGTCGTATCCAGACAGATCGGGACCGCATTGATTCCCGCGAACTCCGAGAAGATCGCGGCCTTGCCCTCCATGACCGGCAGTGCAGCACGGGGGCCGATATCACCGAGACCGAGGACCGCTGTTCCATCGGTCACGATAGCGACGGTGTTTTGGGTGCCGGTCAACTCCCGTGCCATCGAGGGGTCCCGTGCGATCGCCTGTGAGACGTCTCCGACACCCGGCGTGTACACGATGCCGAGATTCTCTTCGGTAAGCGTGACCTTCGAGGTGACTGTGATCTTGCCTCTCAGGTGACGGTGAAGCTCGATGGGGTCTTCCGCACTAGTCATGGATCTCCCTCTTCATCCGCCGCACAGCACGGCGCAGCGGATCGGTGGTCGGACGTGTCTGGTGACCACGGTGATTCTACCATCGACCACAGTCCGCAGGCTGGGCTCAGTCGAGATCGGCCGGATAGTCGACCTCGAGCTTTCGGCCACTGTGTGTGGCAACCCGTTGTGCGAGGAGCGACGGCACCACGGGAGTCGGGCCGGGTGCCTCAGGTGGACCGATCGGTGTCTCGACATCCGCGTAGATGATCGCATCTTCGGACTCTGCCTCCGCAACGACCTCACCGAGATACACGATCGCCGAACCGCCATGGCCGGGCTCACCGCCTTCAGCCCCATCGGTCTCGACAAGCATCACGAGCGACGCGAGCGATGTACTGAGCGCTATCACGAACTCGAGAGTGGCCTCCCCCTGGATCTCAGACTCTACCCCGGGGGCAAGCACGGCGATTCCTGGAGCTGCCGCACGCGCCGCACGCAGCCTGTCAGGTGCAAAGCAGTCGTCACCAACAAGCAGCACCATCATGCCTGCCGGCCCGACACTCTCAAAGGAGTCAGCCACATCGTCCGACCCGGAGGCTACCGTGACGTCCACTCCGGGGACATCCGCCTCGAGCCGACGCCAGAGCTCCACCTGGAGTGGCCCATCGTCGAGTGCAGGAACAGCTGGCAGAACGACCCACTGGGCTCCCGCTGCAGCGGCACGAACGGCTGCGGACACGAGCGCCTCCAGGTCCTGCGCCGGGGCGGACCGCACAACGTGCTGGACGACTGCGATCCTCATCGCATACTCCTTCCGCGCATGGGACACACAGGGTTCATCCCCCCGCAGGCCCCTCGGCTCACTCGCTCGTGGGCTTCTTACGCGTCGTCGTCTTGCGGGTGCCCTTCGCAGTGCCCTTCTTGGTACTCTTTGCCGCACTCTTCTTCGCACCGCCGCGTCGTGTGGCCGAGCGATCGGGCTTCTGCGGGCAGTCGGGGTCGATACAGATCTTCCACGGCCCCTTCTTCGTGTGCACGATGACTTTAGGGGCACCGCACTCACACCGCTCCTCGATCGGCTCGATCTCACCCTGTTGGGGCAGCGGGTATGCGGTCTTGCACTCTTCGTAGTTGGTGCAGCGCACATAGCGGTTGCCGACCTGCGAGTAGGCCACTTTCAAATCCCCCCCGCACTTTGGACACGCACCAGGCGCGATCATGATCTCGGGGCCCTTCTTGGTGGGGCAGTCGATGCTCAGGCACATCACCCGCGGCCGCTTCTTGAACTGTATGACTTTGACCTGTGGCGATCCGCAGACCTCACACATCTCCTCGACCGCCTGATACTTGGCGTTCTTGGGCAGCGGATAGGTCACATCGCAGTCCGGGTAACCGGAGCACCCGACGAAGTACGCCCGGTTGCGCGGTGAGTACTTTATGAGCAGATCGTGTCCACACTTCGGACAGATGCCGACCTTGGCGTCCTCATCGATCGCGCCCTTGAGCATCTCGGCGATGCCATCGACATTGCCAAGCAGCTCCTCCACGACCGTGGCGAGCGCATCTTGCGAGTGACCCACGACTGCAGGCAAAGTGGCCTTCCCGCTTGCGATCGCATCCATCTCCCGATCGAGCGCCACAGTCATGTCCGGCGTGGTGATCTCGCTCGCGAACTTGGACAGTGCATCGATGACCGTACGACCTTTGTTGGTCGGCTCCATCGGGTCGTTCTGCACATACTTACGGTCGTAGAGCGTCTGGATAGTGTCGTGGCGGGTGGCCTTGGTGCCGAGCCCCAGCTTCTCCATCTCCTGTATCAGCTTACCCTGCGAGAACCGGGAGGACGGCTGCGTCTGCTTGCCCTCCATCTCAGCGCCCCCGAAGTCGATCGTCTCACCCTCGGTGAACGTCGGCAGATGATCATCCTTACGCAGACCATACGGATAGATCGCCCGGAAGCCCGGCGAAGCGATCACATCACCTTTGGCCCGGAACCGCTCCCCGGCGACATCGATATCCACCCGGGTGCTATCGATGATCGCAGGACCCGAGAGTGTCGCCATGAACCGACGGGCGACCATGTTGTAGAGCTTCCACGCCTGCGGATCGAGTTTGTCGGGGTCAGCCGCACCCGTCGGATGGATCGGCGGGTGATCGGTCGTCTCCTTGGGGCCACGGGTCGCCGTGAGTGTGCCCTTCTTGAGTAGCTTCTGTGCGTACTCGCGGTAGAACGGGACATCGGAGAGCGACTTGAGGATGCCCTTGAGATCGAGGCTCGGCGGGTAGACGGTGTTGTCTACGCGTGGATACGACATGTAGCCACTCATATAGAGCGACTCGGCGATGCGCATCGTCTGTGCAGGCGAGATACCCTCCGAGGCAGCTGCCGCCATGAGCGCTGTGGTGTTGAACGGCACCGGCGGCTTCACCGAGCGCTTGCTGCGCTCAATCGCGGTCACCGTAGCGATGGTCTCACCGGCGACCGCGTCCATCACGGCTTGCGCTGCGGCCTCCACCTTGAAGCGATCGGTCGAGTGCGAGGCCACGAACGCGTCGTCGCTCTTGGAGAAGTTACCGCGCACCACCCAGTAGTCCTCGGGAATGAACGCCTCGCGCTCCTTCTCCCGATCGACGATCAGCTTCAGCGTCGGCGTCTGGACACGGCCAGAAGAGAGCACGTCGCCGAACGGCTTCTTTGTGACGGTCTGAAGCGCGAGCGTGAGATAGCGCGTGAGGACCGCACCCCAGATGAGATCGATGTCTTGCCGTGTCTCACCTGCCTGAGCAAGCTCCTCCGAGAGAACGCCCTCCTCGGCGAAGGCACGCTCGATCTCTTCTTTGGTGATGGCCGAGAATCGGACCCGCGAGACCGGAACGTCTTTGTTGACCGACCGGACCACATCGCGAGCGTCCGCGCCGATGAGCTCACCTTCGCGATCGTAGTCCGTGGCGATTATGACCTTGTCGGCCTTCTTGGAGAGGTTCTTGATCGACTGGATGATGCCCTTTTCCTTGGGCACCTTCTCCACGTGGACGCGCGCCAACACCGGGAGTGTCTCAAGTCGCCATTTCTTCAGGCTGATGTCGCCATCAGCCGTGAGCAGCGTCTCTGCGCCTCCGACCAGCACGCGAGGGTCTACTGTCGCAAGCTCGCGCACTGCAGACTCATCAAGCACGGACGCGAAGTCGACCTCCATGATGTGACCCTTGAGTCCGATGGAGACCCACTCTTCACCGTCGCGGCGAAAGCGATAGACGGCTGTGGTGTAGACCTTCTCGGCAGTCGGTTTACCCACCGCCATGATCTCGGCAATGCGACGCGCGGCGATGTTCTTCTCAGAGATAACCAGGTTCATATGCTGTCTTCCCGCTTGAGGCGGTCACTTTCGCCGAGTATATACGCCACGTCAACCCCGGGATGACCAGACCCTGAGCGGAACGGTACTCCTGCGCTGCAGCGCAGAGCCTCTACAGCCCGATCTCGCTCGCGCGCTCCTGCATCGCAGCAAGCGCAAGACTCAGGAACTCGTCACGTGTCAACCCGAGCTCCTCGCAAGCGATCATCTGATCGCGGCTCGCGCCGCGAGCGAACGCCTTCTCTTTCCATCGCTTCTTGAGCGAGCGTAGCTCGACGTTGCCGAGCGACTTGTCCGGGCGTACGAGCGCTGCGGCCACGATGAACCCGGTGGTAGGGTCCGCGGCGTAGAGCGCCTTGTCCATGCGTGACTCGCGTGGTGCCTTGTCGGCGTGCGCGAGGATCGCGTGCAGCTGCTCGGCGTCGAGCTCGTCAGCGAGCAGCTCTACCGTCACCAGACCATGGCGCTCGAAGTCCTCACCGGTCTCCGCATAGTCGAGATCGTGCAGCAACCCCGCGAGTGCCCAGCGCTCGACATCTTCGGGACTCAGCTCGAAGTGCCTGGCCAGCGCGTCCATGATGATCTCGGTCGCCACGCAGTGGTTCACGAGGTTTGCTGCGGAGATACGCTCCCGCACGAGCACCAGTCCTTGCTGACGGTCCATCATCAGACATCCTCACCTTGTGCCGCATCGATGCGATCAGCCAACCACTCAGCCCACACGTCCACGCCCTCGCCCTTGGTAGCCGAGATCGGGAACACCGGCATCTGCCCGTTGAGACTACGCACCACGTCCCGGAACTCGCCTTCATCGAAGTCGAACACAGTGAGGGTATCGTACTTGTTGAGGATCACCGCTTCCGAGACCTGGAAGATGTTCGGATACTTGTACGGCTTGTCGTGGCCCTCCGGCACCGACAGGATCATCACCTTGGCGTTCTCGCCGAGATCGAAGTCTGAGGGACACACAAGATTGCCGACGTTCTCTACGATGATGAGATCGAGCGCATCGAGATCCAACGTGTCTACAGCCCGGCGAATCATCGCCGACTCGAGGTGACACGCGCCACCAGTGTTGATCTGTACCGCCGGAATACCGTGCGCACGTACTTTTTCCGCATCTACCTTACTCGCGATGTCACCTTCGATCACGGCGATCCGGTAACGATCCCGCAGTGCCGCGACCGTCGCCAGGATCGTCGAGGTCTTACCTGCACCTGGAGACGCCATCAGGTCGACGACGAACACTCCGTGCTCTGCAAAGAGCGCACGGTTAGCAGCTGCGATCTCGTCGTTCGCCGCCAGTATCCGCTTCTCGATGTCGACTTTCATGCGTCGCCCTCCTCGTCTATGTCGATGCTGTCTATCTTCAGTTCCCGCCCGGAGTGCAGCATCACGATCCAACTACCACATTCCGGGCACTGTGCACCCGAGTATCGATCATGCTCCCACTCGTGACCGCAGTCTGCACAGCTGGAGGAGGCCCGCACCATCGTGATAGAAAGCGTCGAGCCCTCAGCCAGCGTACCCGGCGCGATCGCCTCCCATGCGAAGTGCAGGGCGTCTTCGGATATCTCGGTGAGCTCGCCGATCGTCAGATATACAACCGTGATACCGCGCGCGCCCGCACCCTGTGCCGCATCGAGCGACGATGAGAGGATGCCTTCGGCGATACCCATTTCGTGCATCGGCGACCTACGCTTCCTCTTCGTCATCGTCGATATCGATCTTCGCCGCGGCCTTGATCTTGCGCGCGAGCGCGAAACGTACGAGCAGCATGCTCGACTCGAAGAGCGCGATCATCACGCCCGAGAGCGCGGCCATACTCCAGGGGTTCCAGTCCGGCGTGATCATGGACGCGATGGTCACGATGACCACCCAGACGACACGCCAGTTCTTGCGAAGCGTGACGTACGGGATCACGTTGAAGTAGACGAGGTAGAAAACCACGACCGGCACCTCGAACGCCAGACCGAAGCCTGCGAGAAACCACATCGCAAAGGTCATAGCGCTCTGCGCGCGCAGCAACAGTTCGAACGTCTCGCCCGACTGGTTGACGAGCCACGCCGTGCTCGGCTCGAGGATGAAGAGATAGCAGAATGTAACGCCCGCCAGAAAGAGTAGCCCGGCAGCGAACGTGGTCCAGCCAAACCAGCGCCGCTCCTTGACCTTGAGCGCCGGCACGAAGAACGCGAACGACTCATAGATGATGACCGGGCTGCCCACCACGACGGCCCCGAACATCCCCAAACGAAACCGGTTGGCCATGGCCTCGAGCAGGTCGAGCGTGTAGCTACCGCTATCGCCAAGCACGGGTAGCATCGGGCCGATCAGAATGCGATAGATCTCGTCGGAGTAGAAGTAGCCCACAAGCGTGAGCACACCGACAACGGCGATCACGACTGTGAGGCGCTTCCGAAGTTCGTTCAGGTGCTGCATGAACGGCATGCGCCGGGGGGTGATGGGCATAGATGTTCCGGGCTGGCTCTACGCCTGCTCCGGGCCCTCCTCTCCCGACTCAGCAGCGACGTCCACTTCGGACTGCTCGCTGGCAGGGGCGATCCCGGCATCTGCAGGCTGTGACGCAGCCTCCGCCGGCTTCTCCGGGGCGGCGTCCTTAGAAGTCGCCTTGGCGTCGGCCGGGCGGGTGAAGCCACCGCTACCGACCTTCTCCGCAAAGTCTTTCCCCGTCTTGAAGGGGTCCTTCTGGAGCTTGGGATCCGAGGCGAAGACCTCCATCTTGATGGTCGACTCCATCATCGACTGATAGCGACGGAAGTCGCGCATGAAACGGCCGACCGTGCGTGCGAAGTCCGGCAGCTTATCGGGGCCGAACAGAAGCAGCGCCAGTACGACGATGGCTAGAAACTCCCAGCTGCCGATACCGAACAAGGGTCAACTCCTCTGTCGTACGTGTGTGCCGGACCGTGCGGTACCGACGTCATAGACCACCTGCCCGTTACCCGGGCATCTGGTGGCGACTAGAAGTCCCGAGCCTCTTCCACGGTCACGAAGAGTGGGAACACCTTATCCAGACCAGTGATCCGGAATATCTTCAGGATCGACTCACGCGTGCACACCAACCGCATCGTCCCACCCTGCTCCTTGACCTTGCGAAGCGCGCTCACAAGCACTCCGAGTCCTGAGCTGTCGATGAAACCGATACGCTCGAGATCGACGATCACATCCGTGCAGCCATCATCCAGCGCACTGCTAATCTCACGCTTGAGACCCGGCGATGTGTAGACGTCCACTTCACCACCGACCGCGATGACGCAGCTCTTGCCCGTACGCTCCGTTGTGATATCCAGTTCCATCTTCGCGGCACCACTCTCTCCCGAAGGCACGTGCATCCCGATTGTACCGTCACCCTGCCCGGGTGACCAGCATCCGGGCAGGTACGGTGTGAAGCGCGGCATGGCGGGGTACGAACCCCATGGCGAGTCCACGACTCCGGGGGGTCATCTATGTCGCTTGCCATCAGCCTGGATCAGCACGAAAACCGATGGGTGCTTACGCTCGAAGGCGAACTCGACTACAGCGAGTGCGCGAACTTCAGGATGGCCATCGATCGCGTGCTCAAGCACGCACCGCCAGCAACAGTGGTCGATCTTTCGGCGCTCGAATACCTCGACAGCTCGGGACTAGGGCTACTCCTGTCGCTCTCCAGGGAGTACGCCACACTAGGCGGTCGGCTCATCCTGGTGACGAATGCCTCGGTCGACAACATCCTCGACCTCACACGGCTTTCCGGTATCTTCTCGTGTGCGTCATCGCTCGAAGATGCGTCCACGATGCTCGCGGATGTAGAGAACTGATCCTCCACCGAATACCATGCGAAACAGACGAGCCGGCCCTCTAGGGACCGGCTCGTCGACGTGTGAAGCACTGCCTGCCTTACGGGGTCGCCGTGACCGGGGTGCTCTCGATCGGAGATTCAGAGGCCGCTTCGATATCGGCGAGCAGCACACGCGCATTCTCCACCTGTACGGCGAGGCCCTCGTTATCAGCAGCACCATCGATGAACGCCCTGAGTGCGTCGGTGGCTCGACTGTCCGAAGCGTAGGCCAAAGCGAACGCCCTGTTGCCGAGCGCGATATCGTTCTCGGGATCGATCGCAAGTGTCTGATCGTAGTAGCTCACGGCCGCCAGCCACGTGGGGATCGAGGCCGTCGGTTGACCGCTCTGATAGATGGCCTGCGCCCACTCGAAGTATGCGTGGCCCACCTGGATCATGATGTCCGCGTTACCCGGGCTCGCAGACAGCGCCGCGACGGCGGCGTCCACCCGTGGCTGATACTGGTCGTTGATGGTTCCGCCCGAAACGGCTGCCGCTTCGGGGTCGGTCGAGGGGCTGCCGAAGAGCCCGGAGCCTGCTGCAGCGATTCCCACGCCGCCCAGACCAAAGGTGATGATGAGCACGATGATGACGGTCTTCATCCATGTCGGCGTGTTGGACTTATCGACAGCCATCGGTGCCTTACTGGACTTCTTTGCCATGGTTCTCCTTGTGCCTTCACAGAGCCTTGCCCATGGGGCGGACTCCGGAGAGTCGGGTGTTACTGGCCGGTCGTGGTGGTCTCGCTCGTCTCAGACGAACCGTCCATACCGCTGACCGCCGGATGGCCCGGAGGCATCTCACCCGAGTTCAACTGATCCTCGGTCAACTGCGGCGCTACTGAACCGCTGTCCATGGCTGCCGGTGCAGTCGTACTTGCGGGAGTACTGCTACTGCCACCACCCGGCAGGATGAAACCGATGATCACACCAAGCAGGAGCCCGACAACGGTCATCAGGACTGCTACCATCAGGCTCACCTGAGAGCCGCCAGCCGGAGCCGACACAGCCTTTGTAGCCGATGCTGCCTTCGCGGCGCCTGAGCGCCCGGTCGTCGCTTTGCCTGCAGGCTTCGACGTGGCCTTGGTAGTCTCGGCTACCGTGGTCTCATCCTCGTCAAAGAAGAAGTCCTGATCGCTCACGTGCGGATACCTCCTCGAATATAGGTCGGCCGCATGCTCATTCCTGATTGCGACCCCGCGAGATTATAGCATCGACCCGCGGAGTGAACGCCGCATTACCGGCCAGCCTTCTATCGGCCACATGGATACCGAGCATGCCTACGGTCGCAAGAACGAGCGCCCCTATGACCGCGATGGCCTCGGGATCCCCGCCTACCCATCTCCCGAGCAAGAACCCAGCCAAGTAACCGCCGAGCAGACAGGCTACCGGGACGAGAAAGACCGCTGCTGCAGCGCGCGAGCGAATACCATCAGGGATGAAGACCGATACAAGATCGCCGACGGTCGCGCCGAACCTGTTCGTGACGTCACGCATGACCGTCTCACCGCCCTCACCCTGAGAGCAGACACTGCAACCGGCACACCCCGCCGACACCTGCATCCGTACATCGACTGCCCCGTCGTGCACAGTGATGACCGTACCCTGTTCGCGCATGTGCATCAGCTCCTGATCTTGGCGCGGATCTCTTCGAGGTGGTCACGCATGCCCTCGGGATCCGTGGTGAGAAAGCGACCACGCTCCAGTAGTACGCGCCCGTCGACCATCGTGAGCAGTACGTCCTCCTGGTTGGACGTGTGCACCACAGCACCATATGGATTCTCCGTCGGTACCTGATAGCTGTGCGAAAGATCCACTGCGATGATGTCCGCCCTCTTGCCTGGCTCGAGCGAGCCGATCTCATCCTCCATCTTCAGCGCGCGAGCACCACCAAGCGTGGACAGACGGAGGAACTCCTCGGCAGTGAAGAAACCCTTCTCGCCGCGAAGACTCCGCTGCACCAGAAGCCCGGTCCGCATCTCGGCGAAAAAGTCCGTCGTACTGTTCGACGCGGGCGAATCGGTACCGATGCCGACACGCATCCCCTTGTCCTGGAACTCACCGAGCGGCGCCGTGCCCATGCCAAGCTTCGCGTTGCACCGCGCACAGTACGCGACCGCGACATCCGAGGACGCAAGAACGGCGATGTCCTCGGCATCGACGTGCACGCAGTGGACCGCGAGCACGTTGGGAAGATCCAGGATGCCCCACTGGTAGACGTACCGTACCGGACTCACGCCGGTCGGCATCCATCCCTCATCGGCCCAGCCGGACTGGTCACGGAAGTCCTGCCCCAACTGCGAGGAGCCATACTTCACGAAGTCGTACTCGTCCTTGCTACCGGCCAGATGAAGCGAGACGTGTGTCTCGCTCGTGCCGACCGCATCGGCGACGGCTTTGAAAAGGCGCGGGTGACAGGTATACGGGCCGTGCGGGGCTATGCCGATGTGGATGCGCTCACTGTCTGCAGAAGCCTCCCAGGCGCGCATGTCATCGAACGCCGCAGCTACTTCAGCCTCGACGCACGAGGGGTCCATCGTGGAGACCTCACGGTAGATCACCGCACGCAGTCCTGCCCCGTCGGCCGCACGCAGCGATGCACCGGAGTAGGTGACATCGGCGATGGTGGTGATACCCGAACGGATCACCTCACCTGCGCCTAGCTCCGCCGAGGCCGCCCAGTCTTCGTCGGAGAGGAACTGCTCGCGCCGCTGCACTTCCATCTTCCAACGCGTGTACGGCAAATCGTCCACGATGCCGCGGAAGACCGAGTACTCGAGGTGGGTGTGCAGGTCGACGAAGCCCGGCATCAGTGCCGCCTGGCCGTAGTCGACGACCTGTTCGTCAGGATAGGCAGCCAGAAGCTCGGGGCGCGAACCGACGGCGACGATCCTTGAGCCGCGGACGAGCACACCGCCATCCTCGATGTGCGGCGAGCTCACCGGGAGCACGTACCGTGCGAGAAGCAGCATCGTGAGACCTCCGGAAATGGGATATCAGGCCCTTATCCTACATGCTCACACCGACACGCTCCAACGCCGCGTGTCAGGTGTCACTTGACCGCTACATGCACCGCCACGATGCCGAATGTAAGGTTGCGCCATGTGACTTCGGAGAAGCCCGCCTTATGGAGCTCACCGGCGAGGGCCACCTGACCGGGAAACGCGAGGATCGACTCGTTGAGATACTCGAAGGATCCACGGTCGGCGGTCAGCTTCTCGCCGAGCATCGGGATGACGGTGCGCAGGTAGAAGTGGTACAAGCCGCGGAACGGCGGGAACAAAGGGCGGCTGAACTCGAGCACCACGTATCGGCCACCGGGGCGCAAGACACGGTAGACCTCGCGAAAGTTGGCGGCACGATCGGGCATGTTGCGCACGCCGAACCCGACGGTGACGACATCAAAGCTCGCATCAGGCATAGGCAACGCCTGTGCGTCCACCACCTCGAACTCGATCTTCGTGGAACCCTCGTAGGCAGCGACCTTGGCCCTGGCCACCTCGAGCATCTCGGGCACGAGGTCGGTACACAGGATGCGCGCCGGACCACCCTGCTCGGCGAACGCGAGCGTGAGGTCGCCGGTGCCGGCCGCCAGATCGAGTACTTCCGAAGAGCGCTTCAACCGAGAGAGCCGCACAGTCGCCTTCCGCCACAGGCGATCGAGTCCCATGCTCGAGTACTTGTTGAAACGATCGTACTCCGGGGCGATCGTCGAGAATATCTGCTTGGTGCGCTCCTCGCTCGGACGCCCGGCGTCAGACATGTGTCGTTCGCGTACCATCTCAGCCCTGCTTCATGTAACGGGTGTCGCGCTGACGCAGCGCAGGCACGAGCGTCTCGGCGATGACCCTGAAGAACAGACCAGCGTTATTGAAGATATGTCCTGCGTTCATCCTGGCCGGCCAGTTGAGCTCGGACTTCTCGCATACCGTGCTCTCGTTCAGCACCGCGATCTCTTCTTTGAACGCATCGAGTAGCTGCCCGCGCTCAGGCTCTTCATGACCCATGATGTCGTCGATGCGTGCCATGGCGATCTGTGCCTCAAGGATACGGCGTTCGGTGGCCATCGCGGTCTTCTCATCGATTGCGCCGACCTTCGCCTTCACGCGATTGATGCCGACGGCCGCTTCGTAGGTAGCATCTACCATCTCATCAAGCGTCATGCTGTCGGGGATGTAGTTGAGGATGTGCTTCCACGACGGCTGAAGGAGGAGCTGGCGATGCTCTTCGAGGGTATGGGCTCGCAGCGTGTAGCCGAACTCATCGGGGTTCTCGAAGATACGTGAGCCCGGATCGAGGAAGGGGGCCATCGGACTGATGAACGGCAGCAGCCTGGGATTGTCGTCGATGCGCGCGTAGAGCTCCTCGACGGCGGCAGCCGTGCCGAGCACCGACTCGGCCGTCTGCGTAGGGATACCGGTCATGAAGTACAGATCGAAGCGCTGGCAATTATGCGCGAACGCGTGCTCGACCGACTGGCAGAGCGCCTCCCATGTGTACGGTTTGCCGAAGGCAGCGCGCACATCGTCGTCGTGGCTCTCGGCGGAGACCTCCACCGAATAATCGTTGAGGTTCTCATCGAGGAGCGCATAGAACTCCTCGCTCGGCGGCGTAAAGAACTCGAAGCCGATCGGATTCTTGAAGTCGATCTTCCGGAGGCCCGTGAGGAACTGCCTCACGTAGTCGTCGCCTGCCTGACGAAAATCGTTTAGAACGAAGACGGGCCCCGGGATGTGCTTGGCGATGTGCGCTATATCACGCACCAGGAGGTCGGGATCGCGGAATGCCACACGATCGCGACCGAAGTGCTCGCGGAACGCCGTGGCCGAGCCACCGCAGGTAGCACAGTTGCGCGTACAGCCACGACACGTGAGTGAGGCCGAGACAGGATAGCTGAGCCACCCCTTGAACGGCAGCGATGAAGACATATCAGCCGAGCGGATGACCGAGCGCATCGAGAAGCTATAGTCGAGCTTCACGTGATTGAACTCCGGTGGCACACAGGTGAACGGGTTCACCACAACGGCACCGGATGCATCCTTGTACGTGAGGTTGGGGATGTCTGCGACGCTCCCCCTCCGCTTGAGAGCGTACACGAGCTGTGCGAAGGGGTCCTCGGTGGAGTCACCGCGGAGCACATAGTCCACGCAGTCGTAGCCCATCAGCTCTTCGTGATAGTACGTCGCGCTCAGGCCACCGAAGATCACCGGCGTATCGGGATGGTACTTCTTGCAGATACGCGCGATCTCGATAGAGCCGTGCGCATGTGGTAGCCAGTGCAGATCGATCCCGAAGGCAACAGGGTCCATCGAGGCGATCGCTTTCTCCACATCGAACTTCGGCTTCGTGAGCATAAGCAACGCCAGGTTGCTCACCTTCACATGTAGCCCATGGCGCTCGAGATACTCACCGATCGTAGTGAACCCCAGTGGATACATCTCGAAGATCGGGCTCGACGGTACGAGGTCGGAGACCGGCCCGTACATGATGGCTATCTCGCGAAAATCGTACACACTCGGCGCATGGAGCAGGATCAGATCCGGTTTCGACATCGAATACGAGCCTCCTTGGGCCACTTGACAGGCAGCTCGCTGCCTGGGAAAGACAACGGCGAAGTATATCATAGCGAGGTATCACTCCCGGGGTAGACGACGGACCCGGAGTGGCGCTACCCGGCGATCCTACCGACTTCCAACGACAGAGGCCTCGACGCTGTCGACGAGCCAGCCACCCGGGTCCTTGACGAGCGTGTACGTCGTCTCGTAACTCTCGCTCGTGGGCTCTGACACATATTCGAGCGTATCGACGGCGAAGTAACGATACTCCCACTCCTCGTATGCGGCGATCACGGCAGACGTCGACTCTTCCGAGATCGGCGTGAACTCGATGGACCCGAGGGACTGCTCCAGACCCTTGCCGTTCATCCAGTTGCGCTGGATGAACCCCTCCACACGCAAAGCTTCGCCGGAGGTCATCGTGGCCACGGGGATCTCCGGGTCGATCACGCGATACGAGAAGCTCATCCAGTCCAGATACGAGCGTACCGCCGACTCGGGTGTGGTGAGATCCCATGGGGCCGGTTCGACCGGATCCGCCGCGATGTCCACACCGGGTGTACCGACAGGTTCCGGAACCGCTGGCGTACACGCGCCGACGACGAACACGAGAGTGCCGAGTACGACGCCGAGCACAGCCATCCGGATCGCCGCGGCGATCCCGGTATCGCGTACGGCAGACACCGGCTATCTCGCTCCGACCGTGCCTGCGGGAATCTGGCAACGACACGCGAGGCTCTTGAGATCACACGGCATCCTCAACTGCGTGACATTCATCCCCTCCGGCTTGCGTAGGCGGATGATGGGCGTGAGCAACAACACCCCGTTCACGCCGGCGTGGAAAAGCAGGTCGACTGTGATCTGCACCCACCCCGGTGAGCACGCGATGAGTGCGACGTTCGCACCAAGCGACTGGTCAAGACGTGGGATATCCGTGAGGTGACGAACCGCGATGCCACCGATGTCGATGCCAGCATCTTCCGGAAGCTCGGAGAAGTACGCTGCCGGCTTGACGCCGAACTGCTCGGACGGGAACACCACCTGCAGTGCCTCGAGCATCTTGGCGGTGCCGACCTTGATGACGGGATACTCCTCGGATAGTCCGAGAAAGCGCGTGAACTCCGTGTAGAGCACCACCGGATCGTACCCGGCGCCCGGCCGACCGATGTCACCCACGAACGAGATATCCCGCCGGACGGTCTCCTCTTTGATGCTGAGTTCCTCTGCGACTTGGCGAGACGTGATGCGCCCTGGAGCACCCACCCGCAGAAGCTCCCCCAGATAACAGTGGTAGAGCGATAACCGATACAGCGTCGCATCAGGAGCCACTCGTGGATCAGACATCCCCATGTCCCCCGTCCGATAAAGCTGATGATTCATCATCTTAGCGTGTCTTTGGGAATTATTGAACGAACAATCACGCTACCGAGCAGAATACAGCTCTGCAAGACATCGTCCAGCCGTTATCTGTAAACGAATTCATTCCCCTTCGGGAACGATCGGCCCCGGGGTGATCGTCGTCTCGATCGCATCGGCGATGCGCCAGACTCCATCGACGAGCTCCGCACTGAAGACCGTCACCAGCGTCCACTCCGGAAACCCTTCGTCTGACTCCCACACCACTGCGATATCCGCCGTGGATGTGGACTCTGCAGTCAGGTATGGCTCCCCGTATGGAGGCACTCGCGGCGTCCCCGTGGGTACATCGCTCGCTCCAGCAAGAGCATCGGCCATCGCTATATCCTCGAAGTACGGTGCGTATGCATCCGCATCGCGCACATCATCGCGGCGAAGCTCGAGCAACTCGGTCACAGCAGTCACCGCCGGATGTGGGAGTGACTCTCCCTCACCCGCGCAGGCAGCGAGCAGCACAGAGAGAGCAAGTAGTGTGACGAGAAGAAGGACGAAGCGTCGCATCAGATCTCCCGGGGTAGCGATTAGTGGAAGTACTCGGAGTGCAGCGATGTGGTGAGGAACGATGTGAAGAACAGCGAGATCACCGCAAGGGCGAAGCCGAAGACGAGAAACAGTGCCGCCTTCCGCCCTTTCAGGCCGTAGAAGCGGCGTGCATGCAGATATATACCGTAGACGAACCACGTCACGAGCGACCATGTCTCCACCGGGTCCCAGCCCCAGAACCGACCCCACGAGTAGTATGCCCAGATGGATCCGGTGAGCATACCGATTCCCCAGAACGCGAACGTGAGCCCCGCAAAGCGGTACGACTCACGGTCGAGAGCGGCTGCGTCCGGGAGTGCCGACATACGCGCAGCAAACGCGGTGCCCCGCGAGACGTATAAGACCCCGTAGCCGAGAGAGAGCAGCGCAGCGGCAAACGCGACGAAGTAGAAACAGACGTGCATCACGAGCCAGATGCCGCGGAACGTGAGTGGCAGCATCTGTACCTCGGGACCGGTGTAAACCGAGAGCCCGAGGAGGAGGAGCACTGCAGGATAGATGAAGACCGCAAGCCCTTGGCTGCTACGCTGGCGAAACCGCAACACCTGGGCAAACACCATCGTCACCCATGCGTTGGATGAGAGCACCTCATACCGGGTGAGATACGGACCGTGACCGGCGCCGTACCAGCGAAGTCCGAGCGCCACGGTATGGATGGCAAGGCCGACGAGCGCCACGGCGTGACCCGCACGCACGAACCACGGCTTCGACATCGTGGTGCCGAACAGTACAAGGCCGGATGCGAGCGCATACGCGACCAGCGCAATCACGTGCACGTACGTCTCTATGGCAAGCGCTTGCTCCATCAGGACTCCTCATCTGCAGCGTGCTCAAGCCCGAGTATCGCATCTCGCTCGTGCAGGTACGCGCGTGGCATGCGCGCCGCATGCCACGAGTAATACACGCCGTCATCGGCAGCTTCCACCACAAGCTCACGCGGGATCCAGATATAGAGCATGAGTGAGCCAAGAGCGATGATGCCAAAACCAAGGAAGAGCGGGATAGGGCTCGGGGAGCGCTGCACGATGAAGCGCGCCCACTGAGCGGCTCCCACGAACTCGACGGTGAGACCCGCAACACTCGCCGTCTCACCGGGAGCCAGTGTAACCGGCTGCGCAGTGTCGTCCCCGGCTGGACGCAGTCCGAGGGGCTTCTCATCGCGCACAGCGTACGGATCCCAGCGGCCCTCTATCGCCACATCGCCGATCATGTATGGCATTTCGGTATATACGAGCTCTCCGGGCGCGATGAAGTAGAACTCCATACGAATACGCTGTTCTACGCCTGCCATATCGGTGATCCGCAGAAATGCCGCATCGCCGAATTGATCAGGTTGTGTATAGACGGTGTTTCCGTTGATACGAAGTGGAACATTGACGCTACTCGTACGTTCTACCCAGGTACCATCCTCGGCGAGGAACGAAAGTGACGCAGAGACCTCCTTCATGCTCCCGCCAGGCCAGGTTGAAACCTCCATGCCATCGAAGCGCCACGGCACGTCCATGCGAGGTGGTCTCTCCGGATCATCGATCGCATAGTAGG
>JAVERH010000191.1:0-3492 GCA_034007245.1 Coriobacteriia bacterium
AGGGCGACCATCGAGCCCACAGAAAGGTCGATCCCCGACGTGGTGATCACGAAGGTCATGGCAACCGCCGTGATCATCGTCGGCGCGATCTGCCTCAGGATGTTCAAGATATTCGCGGACGTGAAGAAGGCGTCTGCGGTGAAGCTGAAGAACGCAAAGAGGATGAGCAGCACGCCGCCCACGGCCACAGTGAGGATATTGCGCTGCAGCCACGCCTTGGGTCCGGCGTCGCGCTGAAGCTTCGCGATGGGTGCGCCTGCGTCGCTGTTGCTGGCGATCGACTCGTCGCTCACTGCCCGTGCCCCCGTCCTACGATGTCGCTGACCAGCTCTTCCAGTGTTGCCGTCTTTGCGTCGAGTTCCGATGCCATGGTGCCTTCGAACATGACACAGAGCCGGTCGCAGACAGTGAAGAGGTCCTGCAGCCTGTGCGTGATCAGGATGACGCTCACACCACGCGCGGCAACGGTGCGGATCAATTCAAGGACGGTGTTGACCTCGGTGACCGCCAGGGCGGCCGTGGGCTCATCAAGGATGAGGAGGCGGGGGTTGAACGCGACCGCTCGCGCTATGGCCACAGCCTGGCGCTGGCCACCGGAGAGATTCCGTACCGGGAGATCCGTGTACGGGATGCGGATCCTGAGAGAGTCAAGCAGCGCGCGCGCGTCCGCATGCATCCGCTTGGTGTCGAGCATGATGCCCCCGCGCGTGCGCGGCTCGCGACCAAGGAAGATGTTGCCTGCGACATCGATGTCATCGCAGAGAGCCAGGTCTTGATAGACCATCTCTATGCCCACCTGATGGGCATCTCGGGGTGAGGCGAAGACGGTCCGATTGCCATCGATCCATATCTCACCCGAGTCCGGGATATACGCACCCGAGAGGACCTTCATCAGCGTCGACTTGCCGGCTGCGTTATCACCGACCAGACCGACGACTTCACCGGGGGCGACGCGGAGGGTCACCCCCCGCAGCGCTTCGACCGGGCCGAACCGCTTGCGTACATCCCTGAGGACCACGCGATCCGGAGCCTGCGTTGCAGCCACGGTGGTACCCTCCACGTCACACCCCGCTTCTCGATCGGCGTACCTGTCAAACCGAGCAGTCGTACCACGTGCCCTTACTCGAAGATGGCCCTGAAGTCGTCGACGTTCTCTGATGTGACGATGGCGATCGGCACATCGATGAACGGCTCGACGTCCTCACCCTCGACGAGCGCCTTGCATGCGAGGACCGCCTCGTAACCCTCGGTCTTCGGGTCCTGCTGCACAACACCGACGACGAAGCCGTCGTCGATGCCGCGAATGACCTCGGCCGTGAGGTCCCACCCGAAGAGCTTGACGTCGGCCGTGCGATCCTGCGAACGGGCCGCAGCGACGGCTCCGACCATGGCGGGCTCACCCGTGGTGTAGAAGAGCTTCGTATCTGCCTGCGCGGTGAACAGGTTCTCCGCGGCAGCCATCGCCTCTTCCTGCTGATTCTGACCGTCGACGATCTGTGTGATCGTTGCGCCATCAGCTTCAACGACACGCTTGAACCCGTCGAGACGCAGGTTCTGGATGAATGAGTTCAGCGCACCGATGACGCCGATGTTCTTGTCAGTGATGTCATTGTCCGCCATGTAGTCGACGACGAACTGGCCGATCTCTTCACCGGCGGCCTCGTTGTCCACGCCGACCTGACACAGGACCGACTCATCTTCGACGATCGCATCCACCGCGACGATCTTCACGCCCGCTTCCGCCGCTTCCTGGAGAGCCGGCTTCACACCTTCGACATCGATAGCCACGATGACGATTGCGTCGAAGCCCTGGGTGACGAAGTTGGCGATGGCCTCGTTCTGCTTGGCGGGATCATCGTTCGAGTTGAAGATCGTCAGGTCGACGCCCGCCTCTTCGGCTGCCTCCTCGGCGCCCTCGTTCATCTGGTTGAAGAAGATCGCCTGCTGGTTGATTTGAACCAGACCGACCTTGATGGCCTCTTCGCCGCCCGCTGTGCCGTCATCGGTGCCGGTTTCGGTCCCGGCACAACCGGCGAGTGAGACCGCGAGCATGGCGACCACCGCCACGATCGCTACGAGCCGCAGATCTCTAAGACGTCTCATGCCTATCTCCTTCCGACGAACACAGCTTGGTAAACGATTACACCGCTCGGTGAATGTATGTACCCAGAGAAGCGCTGTCAAGGACTCCAGGAGCACGCATATGCGTGATTGTGAGTGTGTAAACGTTCTCGTGCCATGGCGGCGGACACCAGCGCGGACATATACTGTCTCTTGCCCAATCACGGATGAGGTCAGCATGGCGATAACGATCAAAGACGTTGCGGGGCGTGCGGGCGTATCAGTGGCCACTGCGTCGCGAGTGTTGTCCGGCGGTCGCAGGGTCTCACCGGAGCTGGCCGATCGCGTACGCGAGTCGGCGCGAGAGCTCGGATACCGTCACAACGCCGTCGCCCGCGCACTGCGCCACGGCCGCACGTCCTCGGTGGGGATGATCGTCCCGGAGATCGGCAACCCGTTCTTCCCATCGCTCGTGGAGGCGGTCGAGAGGACTCTGAGCGAGTCTGGTCGCGACCTGCTTCTGTGCGACGCGCAACAGGATCCCTCCGTGGAGCTTCGCAGGGCGAGGACGCTCATGGCGCGGCAGGTCGACGGCCTCATCGTCATCCCCGTGTCTGCGTCCGCGAGCCGGACCGCACTCGACGAGGTTGCCTCACAGCTTCCAGTGATCCAGCTGGACCGGTTCGTGACGGACTACCTCGGTGACTGGGTAGGGGTCGATGACGCGCTGGGCATCAGCCTCGCGGTCGAGCACATCGCGGCCCTCGGCTCGAGGAGCGTCGCGTTCGTCAGCGCGGAACCCGAGTGCTCCTCGGCACAGCAGCGGCTGCGAGGTTTCACCGAGGCCACACAACGCATGGGCCTGCTCGAATCAGGTGACCGCCTGCTCGGCGAGTTCAGTGCCGGGTGGGGTCGGGCGGCGGCACAGAAGCTGCTCGCGGGACCGTCTCTGCCCGATGCAGTGGTCTGCGGCAACGACGAGATCGCAGTGGGGTTGCTCGGCGAGTTCCGGCGTGCTCGCGTGCGCGTCCCCGACGATGTGCTGGTCACTGGATTCGATGACATCCGCTTCGCCGCCCTGGCCGATCCCCCGCTCACCACGATCCGTCAGCCGCACGAAGTGATCGCGTCCGAGTGCATCCGGCTGCTCGACGCCCGCATGAACGACGCCGATCTCCCCGCGCAGCGCATCGCGATAGCGCCGTCACTCATCGCCCGCGAGTCCACGGGGAGCGTCTCATGACCGACGCCGTCGCACTTGCGCAGCGTCTGGTCCACCTGAACACAGCCGGTGGAGGCGAGCGCGCCGCTGCCGAGGTGTGCGCGGAGGTGCTGGAAGGATCGGGTGCGAGCGTCGAGGTCGTGACGATGGTGGCGGACAGGGCGCACCTGATCGCTTCGGTCGGCGACACCACGACCGCCCCATTGGTG
>JAVERH010000192.1:0-3479 GCA_034007245.1 Coriobacteriia bacterium
AGTGCCATTGATCCGGATCGATGGCACTGGTTGCTCGGCCCACCAGCACATGACACAGCTCGTTCTCACTACCGAGACCCGGAAGTTCGGCCCGGTAGACGAAGAAACCCACCGCCTGCAAATCCGCCGAGCACCCCAACTCCTCTTGGATCCGGCGTTGTGCAGCCTCAACGATGCCCTCCCCCGGGCGCGGGTGGCCTGCGCAACTATCCGCCCAGGCAAGTGCCCACAGCCGCTTGAACCCGCTGCGCCGTGCAAGCAATAGCCGGCCTTCGGGGTCCACCAACAACGTCATGAACGCCCGGTGCAGCAATCCCTGACCGTCGTGTGCATGGGTCCGCGACACGTAGCCTATCTCGTTGTCGTCGATATCGACCGCGATGACCGGCTCATCGTAGCGCCATGCAGCTTCGCCAGCGGTCGCCCTCTCCCCGGGTGTCGAGGTGTCGGGGGTAGCGACTATCGCCACAGGCCCCGGACGCCCCCGGCCTGCATCCGACGCTGTCGGCTCCACACGCATGTCCACACTCCGTTCCACGCACCGATCACTCGGCTCTTGCGTCAACCCCTGAGAACTGCCCCGAAGCCCGCTCCAGAAGCATCTCGATGATCTCATCGAGCACGATACGGTGATTCTCGGCCATCTGGCGGATCTCGGCGGACGTCGCATCGTCCACGTGCAGGCCGACGGACACGCTTACGCGACACCCTAGCGCAGCGGCCAGCTCTAACGCTGCACTTCGCGCAAGCTCATCCTCCTTGTGCCCCGTCACGCACAGCACACTCACAGACGCGGATGACGCTGCGGGATCCATAAGACTTGGACGTGGGATCCCGAGGGCGACAGCGCCGATATGCGGCGCTTCGCCTCCCCCGACGCATACGGATATGTCCGGCCCTGGCAGCGCCACCACAGCCTCTACCCGCAACCGACCTTCGCCATGACCAACGGAGTGGACTTGCATCACGCCTCAGCGCCCTTCCAGGACACGAAACGATCGTGCTCGAGACCGAACTGCCTCAGGACCTTGCCGATAATGTGGTTGATCTGGTCCTCGATGGTCTCAGGATTATTGTAGAAGGTCAGGAGCGGCGGGACGATACTGCACCCGATGTCGGCCGCTTCGTGAAGGTTTCGCAGGTGGATCTTGCCAAACGGCATCTCGCGCGGAACAAGCACCACCCGCCGCTCCTCCTTCAAACACACGTCAACAGCCCGCACGAGCAAGTTCGCCGCGTATCCCGAAGTGATACCCGCAAGCGACTTCATCGAACAAGGGACGACGATCATGCCGTCAGTGACGAAGGAGCCGCTCGAGATCGACGCCGCGAGGTTCTTGTCACTGTGATAGACATCAGCGAGAGCAACGAGCTCAGCGAAGGGGATGTCACACTCGAGCTCCCAGGTCTTCTGCGCACCCTCTGTGACAACGAGATGCACTTCAACGTCAGGATGCTGCTTGAGTGCTAACGCGACGTAGTATCCCATCACTACACCACTTGCTCCCGATATGCCTACGATTATTCGACGCATGGTCTTGTCTCCTGTTCGTGCTGTTGGACAGGACGATTGCTACCAGAGCCCGATCAGGCTGAACCAGGGCACCATGACTAACATAGTGGTGACGAACATGACCGCGATGAGCGGCAGTCCGAGCTTGATGGTCTCCTTCTGCGTGTAGCCACCGGTGTCCTCAGCAGCACCAACAAGGATGTTGAGGTGCTGGAACGGCAGGACGTAGTGCGCCGCTATAGCCATGTATACGATGAGCGTCGGAGCGATCGGATTGATGCCCGCAGGCGCGGTGAACGCGATGATGGCGGGAACAGCGACACCCATGACGGCGATGACGCTTCCCAGGACCATGTGGAGTGCGATACCGATCACGGTGATCAACCCCGCGAGCAAGAACAGGTTGGTCGGCGCCGTGGACGGCAGCAGGGTCGCAGCGATCCAGCTGTTCATCCCGGTGGCGCCACCGACGACACCGATCGCGATAGCCGCAGTCAGGAACACGAGCGTTTGGACCGGCACAGCGGCCCAGTCCTTAGGGGTGAGGATATTGCCGATGACCGGCATAGCCATGAGCACGGCGATCATGAGCGTGACCCAACCGATATTGACGCCGTGAAGCGTATCGGTCATCCACAGCACGATCGCGATGACGAGCCAGATGGCAGTCCGCTTCTCGATAGCGGTCATCTTGCCCATCTCGGCAAGCTTCTCCTTGATCCCATCCTTGTTGACCGACACTTCCTTCGTGGGCCGGAACAGGACGAGGATCAGGAGCATGGTGATGATGCTCGCCACGAGTGCCGGGACGCCCATCGCCATGAACCACTCCATGAAGCCCATATCAGAGCCCGCAGCCTGAACGGCCAGGGGGTTGATGACCGCGTCACCGGTGAGGAATATCAGTGAGACTGGGACAGAGGCGGCAAAGACCGTGAAGCCGATCTTGACAGCGTCTTCCCGGGGGATGCTCGATGCCTTGATGATGACGGCCATGACCGACATGATCAGAAACGCGCGAGGCCAGGGGTGTGGGATGAGCAGGCTCAGCACGAAGGTGAGCACAAAGATGCCGATCACGATGCTCTTGTAGTCCTTCACGAAGCGCAGCATGTAGTTGTATGCGATGCGCTCACCCAGACCCGATGTCTTCACCGCAGTAGCGATGAGATATGCACCAACGATCAGCCACATAGTGGTGCCGGTCCACGACTTGAACACGAGTGCCGCAGTCGCGACTGCCGCCGGAATGGCCGCAGCGCTCTCAGTGGCTGGGATCTCAGGCACGACGCCGAAAATCACCATCAGGGCGAGGAACACGCCGGACGTGTACGCCGGCTGGGTGATCTGCATCGCCCACCAGACGACCGTCATCAGGGTGAGTGACAGCATGATGTGACCGCCCTGGCTAAGGTCAGCCACGGGGATCGGAATCAGATACACGATAAGGCCTATGGCGATGCCGAGCAGGAAGCCTATCTCGCGCTTACCGAATGCCTTCTTCGCCTCTTCCACGTTTCCCTCCTTCAGTCCGCTTGTAGGGATATCCCATGTCTGTGAAAGTGCCGACCCGGGACAAGGGGTAGTTCTATCCCGGGCCGGCCGAGCAGGGGGGGCTAATCGAGCGGCGGGATCGCCGGGATCACACCGAGTTCACCGATCTTCGCCGGATCGAGCTTGAACTTGTCGATGATCACCGGGGTCTCGGTCGAACGCCACGAATACCAACAGGTCTCGCATACGTAGACTTCCCAGACGTCGCCGACGGGCGACTTGACCATCACACGGGCGGGGCTACCGCAGCGTGGGCATTCCATGAAGTACCTCCTTCGAGCGTGTCACTGATGCACGGCCTGCATGCGTCGGCATGCAGAGGGATCGACCACTTAGGCTTCCATCTGCTTGAGCAGGTCGCGGATGACACCATTCCACTTCTCGGTGTCCACCGGATCCTTGAGCAGCTCCA
>JAVERH010000193.1:0-3427 GCA_034007245.1 Coriobacteriia bacterium
CACCACTCGCCCGGCAAGTACGAAGACACTATCGGTTCGACTATGCGGATACAGACACTGCACCACTCCACGTAGGAGCGGTGCCTCTATGATCACGCTGTAGAACCAAACACGAACCTGAGGCTGAGTGCCTGGACGGTCCGATCGTATTTGCCGCGCTTATCGTACCCGTGGGCCGTGTTCCGCGTCAAGACGACGGCACCCCTGAGCAGCGAAAACCTGTGCCACCAACGGCTCGTTAGCAGCCCTCGAGTGGCGTTCCATCGGCGGAACCTGCATCGGCGATGACTGTTCGCGCACATGTGAGTGAGTCTGACGGTGTGTAACCGCGTCGCACGAGCCGAGACGCTAGTCGCTCGACATTGTCGCCGGTGCGATACAGTGATCGAGCAAGCACCAGGGTGCGGTCACGTTCGTGTTCTTCAGGGGCTACCGCATCGAGAGCCTGCCGAGCTATCTCATCTAAGATGCCCGTGCGTTGCAGATATCGGAGGCTCCGAGTACGACCGTACCGTCGTCCCACGATCAACGACCGAGCGAGTTGCTCCGCGAATCGTTCATCGTCGAGCAGCCCGGTGTCGAGGAGCCACTGAACCGCCTGGTCGACGGTAGATGAAGAGTAGCCGTCATCTGTGAGCTTGGAACGCATCTCGGCTTCCGAGCGATCCCGGTACGCGAGTAACCGGAGGGAACGCTCCCTGGCGGCCGACGGTTCAAGCTCTGCGACCCGAGCGATGACGTCGTCCGGATCGACGATGTCACCGCTCGAGAGGCCGAGGCCGGCTAGCACCGGTTTGGGTACGGTTAGCCAGACGGCTCCATCGAGGTCGACCTCGCGACGTTTGCTGCCGCGCCTGGTGCGTATCGCAGTGATCTCGTTGTGTGTATCCATGGGCATCATCGGCGTGTTGGTGACTATTTGCTCGGCTTGGATGGTTTGCCAGGCGCAGGAGACTCAACCTCGGTAGCGGCGACACCGCGGGCGCCGGGAAGCCCGAGTTTCTCGCGAATCTGTGCATCGAGTACGTCGCGGAGGTCGCCATGCTCACGCAGGAAATCCTTGGCTGCCTCACGGCCCTGACCGAGACGTTCTTCACCATAGTTGTACCAGGAGCCCGACTTCTGGACGATGCCCTCCTCGACCCCGAGGTCGATCAGAGAGCCCTCCTTCGAGATCCCCTGCCCGTACATGATATCGAACTCAGCCTGACGGAACGGAGGCGCGACCTTGTTCTTGACGACCTTCGCGCGGACCCTGTTGCCGACAAGATCGGCCCCCTGCTTGATCGAGTCGATGCGTCGGATATCGATTCGGATCGATGCGTAGAACTTCAGAGCGCGGCCACCAGAGGTAGTCTCGGGGCTACCGAACATGACACCGATCTTCTCGCGGAGTTGGTTGATGAAGATGCACGTGGTGTTGGACTTACTGAGCGACCCGGCGAGCTTGCGCATGGCCTGGCTCATGAGTCGGGCCTGGAGGCCGACTGTGACATCACCCATCTCACCTTCGAGCTCTGCGCGGGGTACCAGAGCCGCCACGGAGTCCACGACGACGACATCGATCGCGCCTGAACGGACCAGCATGTCGGTGATCTCGAGCGCCTGTTCACCCGTGTCAGGCTGCGAGATGAGCAGGTCGTCGATATCGACACCCAGTCTGGCTGCATATGAGGGGTCGAGTGCGTGCTCGGCGTCGACGAACGCCGCAATACCGCCGGTGCGTTGTGCTTCTGCGATGATCTGGAGTGCGAGTGTGGTCTTACCGGACGACTCGGGTCCGTATATCTCCACGATGCGACCTCGTGGTACACCGCCGATCCCGATTGCAGCGTCCAGTGCAAGAGAACCAGTGGGTATCGACTCGACCTGCTGTGTGGCGGCGTTCTCGCCGAGACGCATGAGCGAACCCTTACCGAACTTGCGCTCGATCTGTTCGCGTGTGAGATCGAGTACTTTGTCTTTCTCCGTGTTGTTCAATTCGTGCTCCTTATCCGGTCCCTGCGACCCCCTGAAGGCTTCGTCGAACGTACACGAACACCTGTTCGATGTCAATCAGCCGCGAAAGGGAATCATCGCGATCTCTTCATATATCGGCCCACGTGGCGTGAGGGTCGATGCGATGAGAGTAACTCCTGGCACTGACATCGATATCGCGCGTTCATCGGACATGTGAAGCACACGGTCGATCTCGTCTACCGCACTAGCCGCCAGACGACGTGGAGACCTCGCCCGACAGAGGGTGACATGCGGGCGGAATCGTTTTCCTTCAGGACGGAACGCAAGGAGAGAAGTCGCCTGGGCAATGACATCTGCAACGGAAGCGGTCTCCTCTGCGCCGACCGATGGAGCGACCCAGACAAGGGAGGCGGATCTGCGCTGCGGTATCGCGCGCACCTGGTTCAGGCAAAGACGGTACGGTTCGATAGTGCTCGACAATCGGGAGACGTTCTCGATGCATCGATCCACGTCGGGTGGTGCGACGGTGCCCAGAAAGCGCAGGGTGATATGTAGGTTCTCCGCTGCTACCCACTTCTCCCCTGCCCATGACGGGTCCTCTGACACAAGGCTTTTACGGCAAGAGATGAAGGTGCGCCTGATCGCCACCGACATCGGGATAGCGAAGAAGATGCGCGGCATCAGCGCTCCAGAAGGGATCGCCGAAGTAGTTCGAGCGCGGCGGTGCGAGCGCGGTCCCGGACCATCGTCCGGTCGCCACCGTATCGGTGGCACTCGGCGTGGACACTGCCATCGGCATCCGCGATGGCGAACCAGACGGTACCGACCGGACGCTTGAGTGAGCCGCCGCCCGGACCTGCGATACCTGTGGTAGCGACAGCGAGGTCCGTCCCGGGGATAGTGAGTGCCCCAAGCGCCATCGCGCGGGCTACCGGTTCTGAGACAGCTCCGTGCCGGATGAGGAGCGCCTCATCGACGTCAAGGGACGCGACCTTGGTCTCGTTGGCGTAGGCGATCACGGAACCGCGGAACACATCTGACGACCCCGGGACGTCGGTGATCGCTGCTGCCACCAGGCCGCCAGTGCACGACTCCGCAGTGGCGATGGTGACCGAACTCTCGGAGGCGAGACGAACGACGGTCTCGGCCAGCGTCGATCCGTCGGTCGAGAAGCACGCATCGCCGAGGACGGCGAGTGCTGCGTCGGCCGCCGCAGAGAGCGAGGGAGCAGCGCCGGTGGTCGAGATGAGGATGACATCGACTTGGCCCGGGCTACCCAGCAGTGTGAGCTCAACGTCGGGAAAGCGCTCGATCACCGGCAGTACCAGGCTGCCCGCATCGGACTCGGTGATCCCGACGCATCGCAGTGTGATCGGTGGCGCCGAGGCGACGTAGCCGGCGAGGGCTTCGTGAAGCATGGGGCGCATCTCGTGGGGTGGCCCCGGAAGAATGATCAGCGTGCGGCCCC
>JAVERH010000194.1:0-3422 GCA_034007245.1 Coriobacteriia bacterium
CAGATGCGGTACCGGCGAAGTCGGCTACATCAGAAGACGCGGAACCAGCCGCCAGCGTGGAGAGTAGCACCGCCGGCGAACCGGCCGCGACGGAATAGGAGAGCACATGCCCAAGATGAAGACTCACAAAGGTACCGCGAAGCGCTTCAAGCTGACCGGCACCGGCAAGATCAAGCGCGCCAAAGCGTTCAAGAGCCACATCCTCGAGAAGAAAAGCCCGAAGCGCAAGCGCGGCTTCCGTCAGGACGGTCTCGTGCATGCGGCGGATGAGAAGGTTATCAAGCAGAAGCTGGGCATCGGTTAGTCCGAGGCTGGCAAGTCATTCAAGGAGTGATCGAGTATGCCCAGGGTGAAGCGTGCAGTCACCGCAAAGAAGAAGCGTCGCACCGTTCTCGAGCAGGCGAGCGGCTACTACGGTGATCGTAGCCGTCGGTATAAGAGCGCCAAGGAGCAGGTGCAGCACTCGCTGCAGTACCAGTATCGCGATCGCCGTAACAAAAAGAGAGAGATCCGCCGTCTGTGGATCACTAGGATCAACGCCGCTGCTCGTTTGAACGGTCTGTCCTACTCGGTGTTCATGAATGGCCTCAAGAAGGCCGAGATCACCCTTGACCGCAAGGTGCTGGCGGATATGGCCGTGAACGACCCGGCTGCGTTCGCCAAGCTGACTGAGGCTGCAAAGGCTGCACAGGCTGCATAGTCTTTGCGTGTACGTGTGGTAGACGACGACCCCGCCATTCGGCGGGGTCGTCGTCGTTCGGGGTGCGATGCGCAGTCGGGGGTATGTCTCGCGTACCTATCTCACCAGTGCGTTTATCGTCTGGTTGAGTACGCGGTCAGGTCTTGGTGATCATCTAGTTACCGGTGAGCGGGATGATGCGTGTGCGGGGCCCCGCACACTGTCCTGTCGCCGCCTCCTCTCGGTGGCGCCATATATGAGGAGGGCACCATGAAACGACTGCTTACCTATGCGGTCATCGCAGCGACGATGCTTTCGATCGGAGGCGCGCGCGCATATTTCACCGCGCAGACTGAAGTGAAGGACAACATGATCACCGCCGGGACTCTCGAGATGTCGGTCGAGCCAACGTCATCGGCACTGTCTATCGATGGCCTTGCTCCCGGCAAGACCGTCAGTCGGACCATCGAGGTGAGCAACAAGGGGGCACTGGACTGTGAAGCGGTGACGACCGCGGCCAAGAAGGCCGGGATCACCGATCTGTGGACTGCGCTCCAGTGCAGGGCCGTCTCTGACGGCGTCGAGCTGTACAGCGGACCACTCTGTGAGATGAAGACCGCGCCGCTAAACGTGGAAGCCGGAGGTGCCGTACGCATCACCTATGCGATCGGACTGCCGTCCGCTGCTGGAAACGATCTACAGGGCGACTACGTGAGAGCGTCGGTGTATATCGATGCCGAGCAACTCCGCTAGCGGGTGGCAGGTCTGGTTGCGCAGGCTGACCGGGACATTCCTTGCGATCGTGGTGGTAGTGCTCGGGTGGTCTCACGGAGTCCTGTATGTAGAAGGAGGGTCGATGGAGCCGGCACTGTATCCGGGAGACCTCATCGTCTATCGTCGTATCGGACATGAGCCGTTGCGTGGCGACCTTGTGGTCTTCAGGCATGATGGATCACTAGTCGTCCACCGGGTCGTACGCGTATATGAGGACGGGTCACTCACGATGCGTGGAGATGCCAACACATCGAGCGATGCATCGCCGGTAGACGGCGATGACGTCAGGGGTACGGTGCTTGCAGTCGTACCCATGGGATGTATCGCCGAACGACTGGTGGGCACTGCTGAGTGATGTTAGACTGTCGTCTTAATCGCAGAGTAGGCGATGACGGAGAGACGTGCGCTTTTTCAGTGCCGTTCACCAGAGAGGGATCCCAGAGGCTGTAAGGGTCCCGGACGGTATGTGTATGGTTCACTCCATCAGCCGCGAGCTGAAAGGCCGGAACGGCGCGGGTAGCGCCGTTGGCCGAGTAGGGGAGCCGGGGCCCCCGTTACCGGGCAGCCGGGAACATATCCCGGTTCGTGACGCTCAGGTGTCGCGAAGTGAAGTGGGTCGGTTTCATGCCGGCCAATCAAGGTGGTACCGCGGGAACCCCCCGTCCTTGTGATGAGGACGAGGGGGTTCCTTTTCGTTCACGGGCTGATGAAGCGAGGTAATGATGGCGATAAGCGACGATCTGCGGGCGATCGAGTCCGAAGCGCTGGCGGCGATCGAGGCTGCATCGACGTTGGATGATCTGGAAGGTGTTCGCATCGGACTCCTTGGTAAGAAGGGTTCGCTGACGGCGGTGCTTCGCGGACTTGGCGCGCTTTTGGCAGATGAGCGTCCCGAGGCCGGTCGTGTGTCCAATGAGGTACGTCGGGCGCTGGAAGCGGCACTTGAGGATAGACGGTCGGGGCTCGAGCGTCAGGCGCATGCGTCGCGTATCGTCGCCGAGGCGGTCGATGTGACGCTCCCGGGGCGGAGTCGCCCGATCGGTCACCAGCACGTGCTCCATCAGGTGGTGGATGAGATCGTCGAGATCTTCTCGGGGCTCGGCTATCGCGTTGCCGAGGGGACCGAGGTGGAGCTGGACTACTACAACTTCACCGCGCTCAATCACCCCGCTGATCATCCCGCACGCGCTCTACAAGACACCTTCTACGTGAAGGACCTGTCCGGTGACCGCGCGGTCGTCCAGGGTGAGAGTGACGTGCTGCTCCGGACACACACAAGCCCCGGACAGGTGCACGTGATGGAGGCGCAGAAGCCGCCGATCTACGTCATCGTGCCCGGCAAGGTGTACCGCCGCGATGTCGCCGATCCGAGTCATCTGCCACAGTTCACGCAGGTGGAGGGGCTGGTGGTCGATGAGGGAATCACCTTTGGTGATCTCAAGGGAACCCTCGAGCACTTCGTGCGCGAGATGTTCGGTCCTGACCGCCGAGTGCGATTGCGTCCACACTTCTTCCCGTTCACCGAGCCCTCTGCGGAGGTCGATGTATCGTGTGGTATCTGCGGCGGGAGTGGCTGTCGCTCATGTGGTGGTGAGGGTTGGCTTGAGATCCTCGGCTGCGGCATGGTTGATCCGAACGTCTTCGGCCATGTCGGGATCGATCCCGAGCGGTACACGGGTTTTGCGTTCGGCATGGGTGCCGAGCGGATCGCCGGGCTGAAGTACGGCGTTCCGGACCTCCGTCACTTCATCGAGGGGGATACTCGATTCTTGCATCAGTTCTGATCCGCTTCGCGGCGGGCGATCCATCGCCGCGCCGCACGATGACTGTTGTAACGCTGTCCGAACTCTCGGGAAGGAATCGCGATGCGTGTATCGCTCTCATGGCTCAGTGACTTTGTTCATATCTCGCTTCCGGTCGATGAGCTCTGCGACCGGCTCGATATGACCGGCACCAAAGTCGAGGCGGT
>JAVERH010000218.1:0-2835 GCA_034007245.1 Coriobacteriia bacterium
GACTGAGCTGAAGAGCCCGCTCGGCAACAAGACTGGCAACTGGATGGTCGTGACGGTCACCGTGAAGAACGAGTCGAAAGAGGCAGTCACCATCGACTCTTCGTTCTTCAAGCTGCTTGAGAGCGACGGCACGGTGTATGAGACCGACAGCGATGGGCTCATGTACCTCGACACCAACGACAACTTCTTCCTTGAGAAGATCAACCCGAAACTCGAGAAGCAGGGTAAGGTCCTCTTCGCGATCCCAGACGGTGTCACCGACCTGCAGCTTCAGGTCCAGACCGGCGCTTTCGGGATGGAGAAGGGCATCATCAGTCTGTCCCAGTAGATTCCAGTGTGGTGCGGTGTGGATCTGGGCGGGGGGTGCCGTTGGGCGCCCCCCGTTTCATTGTCGGGGCACGGCTAACAAGCGCTTCCACACAGACGGCGCGCCTCGTGCGGTATCCTCGGGTGGCAAGCGCTCGCCGGCGCGCCGCTGGTGAAGCGCCGAGACGTTAGGTGGAATCCTGGCTGAAGTCGGATTGAGGTCGCCGTGAAGCGGGACATGGACTTGGTACGCGAAATCCTGATGGAGTCCGAAGCGCTTCCGTCGGACAACTGCGGCGGGACAGTTCTCGTCGTTGAGGGCGTCGACGGCGCGACTCTCGATGCGCACATCCGTCTCATGGATGAAGCCGGGCTACTGAACGTGGACTACATGAGCGGTGAGCCTGGATCAACCGCATACGTGGAGAGCCTCACCTGGGAGGGGCACGACTTCCTCGATGCGATTCGGGACGACTCCATCTGGATGAAGGTGAAGTCTCGCGTTGCGGAGACTGTTGGGACCGCATCCTTCGACATGCTGATGGCCCTCGCGCTTGCCTTAGCAAAGGAGAAGCTGGGTCTTCACTGATCCACCTAACAAGCGCTTCCTTGGTGTCACTCTGCCCCTGTGGGATTCCTGACGAAAGTCAGGTAGCCTCGGATCCGGTGGCTGGGTGACCCACAGCGCTTCTGTCGCCGCGTTGCGGCTGACCGTCAGCTGTTATGTCCCCCGCCGCCGGGTGCTCGAGGGGTCGCCGTCGTGACCTGATAGGAGCCTGGCCAAGAGGCCCCAGCCAAGGCGTGTCCGCCGACGACCCCCGCCATCGTTCACGTCGACGGAAGGGGACAGACATGATCGTAGTCGGTATCGACCCGCACATGAAGACCCATACCGCGGTAGCGCTCGACGTGGCCACGGGACGCAGCATCGCGAGCAAGACGGTCGCCTGTGACGATCGCGGACACGACGCGTTACTTCTCTGGGCGCGGAGCCTGGGTCCTGACCTCTACTTCGCGATCGAGGACTGCCGTCACGTCTCGGGCAGGCTCGAACGGCATCTGCTGCCACGGGGTGAGCGCGTGGTGCGCGTACCGCCCAAGATGATGGCGGGAGCCCGGTCGTCGGCTCGCACCTACGGCAAGTCCGACCCCATCGATGCGGTCTGCGTGGCGCGGGCCGCATTGCGCGAGCCGGGTCTTCCCGAAGCGTCGCTTTCAGGCCCTGCGCATGACGTGCGCCTGCTCGTCGATCACCGCGCTGACCTGGTGCAAGAGCGTGGACGCATCCAGAACAGGCTGCGCTGGAACTGCCATGATCTCGAGGTCGGACTCGAACTGCCGCCCCGCGTGCTCGAGCGCTATGTGTGGCTCGACCGGCTCCAGGGGCTCCTCGAAGCCCTGCCCGAGAGCACACGGCGGCGCATCGCTCTGTCCGAGCTTGGCCGGATCCGCGAGCTCACCATCGAGGTCCGCGACCTCGAACGAGAGATCCGCGGACTCATGCGCGAGCTGGCACCGGACCTTATGGCGATTCCCGGTTGCTCGGCGATCGGCGCCGCTCATCTCGTCGGCCAGGTGGCCGGGGTCTCGCGCTTCAGCGGCGAGGCGGCCTTCGCGATGCACGTCGGTACGGCTCCGCTGCCGGTGTCTTCAGGCAAGTCATGCCGCCACAGGCTCAACCGCTGCGGCAACCGCAAGCTCAATTCGGTCATCCATATGATCGCCGTCACGCAGGCCCGGATGCACCCGCCGGCGATGGCGTACATGGAGCGCAAACGCTCGGAGGGGATGAGCAACCGGGAGGCGCTCAGGTGCCTGAAACGCCACATCTCGCGAGCGGTCTACAAGACGATGGTGAGAGCGGAAAGAGCGCGGACGGGGCGGGTGCTCGAGGTCGAATTCACTACCGATCCGCTCGCCGTTGCCGTGTAGGGTTGACATAGGAGCAACAGCTGACGCGCAAAGGGTTATCGTGAACTGACAGGCTTCTGCGCGCAGCTGAAGCGCCAAGACGTTAGGCACAGAGATCGCACCGACCGGGAGGTCGCCGGAAGATGGACATCGAATCGTTCGACATCTTCGGATGCGATGTGAGGCCGGTTTCCTGCTCCATGCTCACTCACAGTGCAGCGCCGTCACACATCGCGATCGTACTCCCTGGCTTTCGTCATACCGTGGACAGGCCGGATCTGCACTATGCCCAGCGGATTCTCTATCAGGGTGGGGCCGACATCCTTCGCGTGGAGTACCAGTACTGGCGTGCGGAGTACGCAACCCTCTCCGAAGCCGCTCAAGACGCCTGTATCGCCTCGGACGCGACGGCGGTCGTCGATGCGGCGTTCGCACGGCGCGCGTACTCGAAACTCACCTTGCTCGGCAAGTCGCTCGGCACAATCGCCATGGCGCACTTGCTTCACGATGAGCGCTGCCGCGCAGCGGACTGCATCTGGGAGACACCTCCGCTCACCGTCCCCTGGCTCAGGGATCAGATCCGGCTACACCAGCCACGGTCGCTGTTCGTCGTCGGGA
>JAVERH010000195.1:0-3372 GCA_034007245.1 Coriobacteriia bacterium
GCGCTGGCTTTCGAGATACAAGCGCATCCCCCCAGTACCGTCTGGTACGCCTAACGTGTTGGCGCTTCAGCTGCGCGCCTTCCCTGCCCCAGTGTAACCGAGCGCTGTGGCGCGCCTGCTGGAAGCGCTTGTTAGATGGCCCGATCGGTCCGCAGGTCACACCCGGCCAGCATCCGCATCACATCCGCGCATCTCCCGCGGGCACCATCCGGTGCGTGAGGCTTACCGAAGGCGCCGACGTGCTTCAGCGGGGATCCCGAGACAGGCATCGCCGAGGTAAGCGAGCGCACAAGCACCCCTGACCGACGCGAGGACAGGCCGCAACTTCAACAACCGAAAGGAGGTTCTCGTCCATCTAACGTGTTTGCGCTTCACCTGCAAGATGAGGCCGAATGGCCTCGTCTTGTCGAGCGTAGCTCGCGGGCCTCATCTTGTCAGTGTGGAAGCGCGGGTTAGCTGGCTCAGTCATCGTACAACGTGTTGGTCCAGCTCCACTCCGCAGCGCGCTTGTCCCCGTCCATCACTCGAATCGTGTACGTCTGGCGGCCGAGGACTCCGGGTTCATCAGCCTTCACCATCGCTGATCTCTCGCCGTGCACTCTGAAGTTCTGGAGTGGGCCTACGAAGCCCAGGTGGTGCAGTGTGTGGTGCACCCGGCAAACGTCACGATCCAAATCATCCCAGGATGCGCCGGCGTCCGGCTCATGGCCGATGTCATTGCGGAGGCCGCGGACCTCGTGCAAGTCATCTCCGTTGTCTATCAGCCCAGAGTCAGAGCAGTAGCAGATGCGTCCATTGAGATCATTGCGGTACCCCTTGGGCAGGGTGTGCTCGTTCGTGTCAAGGTACTCCTCGAGAGCGGCATCGAGGATTGACGCCAGCTTGACGTGCAAGAGCGACGGAAGCAGCGACTCCAGGATTGGATTCCTTGCGGCGGGGATCATCGATGAGAGCTGATAGGGAGTCTGGTAGTCGCGCGCGAGAGCGCGCTCGACAAGAAACACGCGCCACAACTGGCGGATTTCCATGCAACGCCCCTCTGTCCAGCTAACAGTGATTCTACGGTCTGAACCGCACTCTGATTCTAGGTTATGGAGTTCCGCTATACCAGGGTCACAACCACGTCATCCGTGCAGCGTCTTGGAGACGCCCTACGAGCGAGGCGCGCCGGGCCATCTGTTTGGTTTCTGGCTCGAGCGTCAGCCCTCGTCATACCATTGGTCAACCTGCAGCCCGGGCACGCGCTCAAACTCCCGTACATTCGCCGTCACCATCGTGAGCCCATGCGCAATGCACGTTGCCGCCAGCCAAAGGTCATGCGGCCCGATCAGATTGCCAGTGGACGACATGTCCGACCACACCTGCGCGTGCGCACGAGCAGTAGCCAGATCCACCTGCAGTATTGGGAAACGTTCAAGTATCCCCTCCACAAATGCCGAACGCCGTGCGCGCCGTCGAGGCTCGACAGCCCGGTGAACGCCATGCAGCAGCTCACTTGCAGTGATCACCGACAGGAACGACTCATCATCCGGGCGCCTGGCCACATGAGGCTCAAGGTCAAGCCGCCCCCTCTCGGCTTCGATGAGGATGCTGGCATCGATCAGTACTCCCATGCGTCGCGCACCTTCACAGTCTCGAGCTCATCGCGGGCGGCATCAAGGTCAGCCGCAAGACAGACTGCGTCATCCTCGGACAGATGCGGCAGCGAGGCGAACAACGCCGGCAACTCGCTCAGCCGCTTCCCGGCGGGGAGCGGACGCAGCTCCGCAACGGCCTTGTTCCCGCGAACGAGCACGAACGACTCCCGCCGGTACGTGACGCGATTCACGTACTCTGCGAAATGGCGGACCACCTCGGTCACTGTCAGCGTCTCAGACATCAGATCCTCCTTCGACTGAACATGATAATCATATTACATGATAATCATATTCGTGCTGATCGGGTCACGGACGCACCCAGCGCCTGGATATGCAGTCTTGATAACCGCACACCTATCCCACCCTCGCCCCTACATCCCGTCCAGCGGGCTCCGCACACCCAGCCCGCCCTTGTTGAGCACATGCGTGTAGATCATGGTCGTGTTCACGCTCTTGTGACCGAGCAGCTCCTGGATCGTCCGTATGTCGTAGCCCGACTCAAGCAGCTGTGTCGCAAACGTGTGTCGAAACGTGTGACACGTCACGTGTTTCTGGACCCCCGAGCGCCGCACCGCCTCGCGCACCGCCCTTTGAACGAGTGTCTCGTGCACGTGGTGCCGGCCCTGCTCCCCGGTCGCGCTGCTTGTCCACCGGCGCTGCTGCGGAAACACCCACTGCCACCGCCACTCCCCCGCCGCGTTGGGGTACTTGCGACCCAGCGCCTCCGGTAGCACCACCCTGCCCCAGCCAGCTGCCAGATCCCGTTTGTGCACGATCTCCGCACGGCGGAGTTGGTCCTTGAGCGGGCCCTTGAGCGACTCGGGTAGCATCGTCACACGGTCCTTGCCGCCTTTGCCGTCGCGCACCACGATCTGGTTCGCCCCGAAGTCGATGTCCTGCACGCGCAGCGACAGGCACTCGGAGAGCCGCATGCCTGTGCCATACAGAAGGGCCGTGATGAGCCAGTACTCGCCCTCGAGCTCGGCCAGAACCGCCCGGACCTCGGCTCGAGTCATCACCACCGGCAGGTGTATCGGCTTGCGCGCCCGCACAAGCCCTTCGAGCTCGCCTATCTCCATGCCAAGTACATACCGATACAGGAACAGGATCGCCGAGAGCGCCTGGGTCTGCGTGGACGCGCTCACGTGATCCCGCACCGCCAGACTCGTGACGAAAGCATTGACCTCATCAGTACCCATGTCCGCCGGATGGCGCATGTGGTGGAAGCGGATGAACCGCTCGGCCCACTGCACGTACGCCTTCTCGGTGCGTGGGCTGTAATGGCGTGCTCGAATCTCATCGGCGAGGAGGTCGAGCAGCTTCGGTTGCTGTGATCTATCCATCTTCGGCTCCCGGGCGATCATGCGGTCGCGCTATCATGCGCACAACCGCATCACCGATCCGTCACCGGGAACAAACCAGAACGTAAACCAGCACATGCCGAGCGAACCGGGAGGCCACCATGAAGAGACCGGTCAACATGTCGAATGCCGACCGCGTGATCCGCTTCATCCTGGGCGGTGCGGCGCTCGGCTTCGGGATCGCCTTCGGCCCGATGGGGGCGCTGCTCGGCGGGCTGTTCGCCGCGGTGCTGTGGCTGAGCGCCGGGATGGGCTACTGCCACGTCTACCAGGTGCTCGGCATCAGCACCGCGAAACGCTAGGCTGATCCGCTACAGCGCCTTCACGGCCGCCGCGAGTCCGCGCGCCCACTCGGACACCTCGGCAAAGTCCTC
>JAVERH010000196.1:0-3362 GCA_034007245.1 Coriobacteriia bacterium
GCCGCAGTCGGCAGACGGTGGAGGCAGCCGAGGACATTCCTCTTCGGCAGGCACTGGCCATCGGCGTAGCGCAGTCGTTCGCGGTCGCTCCCGGTCTTTCACGCTCGGGAACGACGATCGCTGCGGGCGTCGGCCTTGGCATAAAGCGCGAGGAAGCCGCTCGATTCTCCTTCCTCCTCTCGATTCCGATCATCTTCGCAGCCACGGCAAAGAAGATCCTCCTCGACGTCATCGTACAAGGGGAGAAGTTGCCTGAAGCGGGCCCGCTGATCGCCGGGCTCATCACCACCGCTCTCGTTGGATACGCCGCCATCGCGCTGCTGCTACCCTATGTTCGTAAGCACTCACTGGCCGCGTTCGCGATCTACACTGCGATCCTCGGTACAGCGATACTCGTCTCGAGCGTGCTCTTCTGATCCCTGCAAGGAGAACCTGATGTCGACCGGCAGCACCAAGAAACCTCAAAGACCGACCAACAAGAAGACTGCCGGTCGCACCACCCGGAAAACACCCGCGCCTCAGTCGGTACTCGACGATGACAGTCGTCACGAGATCGTGGGCATCCTGCTTGGAGCGAGTGCTGTCGCCCTCGGCATAGCTATCTACACGACGACCTCTGGCGTGATCCCCGAGGCCATCAGTACGATGCTCCACTCGGGCTTCGGTGTCGGAGCGTATGCGATCCCCGTGCTCGTCGTACTCTGGGCGGTCACTTTCTTCCTGACCGATATCCGCGTCGACGAGGTCCGTGTCGGCCTTGGCCTCGGCCTTCTCCTTATCGCGGTGCTCGGCATCGTCGCCATCGGTAACGACCCGCTCTTACAGTGGGACCGAGATACGATCATCACGAGCGGCGGATACATCGGCGGTGCAGTAGCCTGGGCACTCAGGGGACTACTTGGTGTACCGATCGCATATGTGGTGTCGAGTGCCCTTGCACTCGTGGGTCTGGTCGTAGCGGGTCTTTCCATATCCGAGGCACTCGATAGAGTCAGGGCGTTGTTTTCACGGCATCCGGAGATGCCCGAACCCGCGCTTCCTGCCAGTCGCAGACGTGCTGCTAAGACCATTCCACTCCAGGACTTCGAGGGTGATGCTTCCATCGAGTCATCGCCGCTTGCCACACCCCGTTCTTCCGAACGTCCGCGACGCAGCGCAAAGAAGCGGGATCCGCAGGCCTCAAAGGCAACCATGCCAGCGCCTGTCTCCGTTGCACCACGAGCGCTGGAGGGCTACGAGCTACCCGGTCTCGGCACACTGAAGCGTCAGCCCGAAAGTGCCGCGGCCCATCGCGCCTCCGACAAAGAGCTGCGCGCTACAGCCCAACGCATCGAGCAGACCTTCGCCACGTTCGATATCCCTGCGCGTGCGGTCAACTGGATACCCGGACCGACCGTGACGATGTTCGAGCTCGAGATCGCAAAAGGTATCAAAGTCAACCGCGTGACGTCCCTCTCCGACGACCTCGCGCTTGCGCTTGCTGCGCCAACGATCCGCATTCTTGCCCCGATTCCCGGTAAGAGTTATGTCGGGATCGAGGTTCCGAACGCAGCCCGCGAGACGGTGACCCTGGGTGATGTGCTACACAGCCGCCTGGTCGCCGACCCGCGTCCGCTTATGCTCGCCATCGGCAAAGACGTCGCAGGTGAGAGCGTCGCCGCCGATCTGGCATCCATGCCCCACCTACTCATCGCCGGCTCGACCGGCACGGGCAAATCCGTTTGCATCAATGCGCTCATCATGTCGATCCTCATGCGTGCCACACCTGCCGAGGTCCGACTCATCCTCATCGATCCCAAGCGTATCGAACTCAATCTCTACAACGGCGTTCCGCACCTCTACGTACCCGTTGTCACCGAAGCCAAGGAGGCCGCGTCTGCCCTTCACTGGGCAGTAGGGGAGATGGAGAACAGACTGAGGAAGCTCCAGAAGGCCGGGGCTCGTAATATCGCGCAATACAACACGATGATCCGTGAAGGGAAAGGACCGGAAGACGCAGAGGAACTTCCGTACCTCGTCATCATCATCGACGAGCTTGCAGACCTTATGATGATCGCTGCAAAGGAGGTAGAGGACGCGATAGCCCGCATCGCACAACTCGCCCGCGCGGCCGGTATCCATCTGATCGTGGCGACACAGCGTCCCTCGACCGACATCATCACAGGTCTCATCAAGGCCAATATCACCAACCGCATAGCCTTTGCGGTCTCCTCGGGTATCGATAGCCGGGTCGTTCTCGACCAACCCGGTGCCGAGAAACTCATCGGACTCGGGGATATGCTCTTCTCCACGCCAGCGTGGCCCAAGCCCCATCGTATCCAGGGTGCCTACGTCTCCGAAGAAGAGATCAACGCGGTTGTGGACCACGTGAAGGGCCAGGCCGAGCCCGAGTACCATGAGGAGATCCTTCACCTGAAGGTGACGAGCTCCTCGGGCTCACTCGGCAGTGATGACGATGATGATCCGCTGATCTGGGAAGCAGCCGATATAGTGCTCACGAGCGGTATGGGTTCCACCTCACTCCTGCAGCGCCGCTTGAAGGTCGGGTATGCTCGTGCAGGACGGATCATGGATATGCTCGAGGCAAAGGGTATCGTCGGTCAGCCCGACGGTAGCCGCCCACGCGATGTCCTGGTCGACATCGGTGAACTCGAGGCACTCAAACACTTCGAGCGCGAAGACCGTGCAGAGGGCGAGTAACGTGAAAGGAGGCCGCTATGCCGGTTGGTAAGAAGCTTGCCGCCGAACGGCGGTCACAGTCAAAGACACTGGCCGAGGTCGTCGATGCCACGAAGATCATGGGGCGCATCCTCGAGTCTCTTGAGAACGAACGCTGGGATGAGTTGCCTGCGCCCTCCTATGTGAAGGGGTTCATTCAGAACTACGCGCAGGTACTGGGACTGGATCCGAAACCGCTCGTCGAAGAGTACCAGAACGACATCGCCATGGCCCCGGCCGCCCAGAGTCGCACTCCGCTCCGCCAGCTTCCGGAACGACAGGTAGTCCCGCATCGACGGGACATACATGCGATCCCGGCCACGGCGATCGTCGCCATCGTGGGCGTGCTCGCTGTGGTCATCCTCGCGCTCTGGGGTATCTCCTCGCTGGTAGGACAGGACGATACACCACCACCGATCGCACCTGAGGTCACAACGTCCACTACAACAGTGCCGGGCATCACCTCTACCGAACCTTCCACTTCCGTCCCCTCCGGCACCACTCAGACAGAGGACATCGAAGGGGCGTTCGACCTTACAGTCGTTGTGGCACCCGGTGACACCTCCTGGGTCCGCGTTGTGATCGACGGTCTCGTGGCGTACGAGGGCACGCTCCCCGGAGGGGAGCAGAAGGTATGGACGGTG
>JAVERH010000197.1:0-3316 GCA_034007245.1 Coriobacteriia bacterium
CGGATATCCCGCTCATGGAGCTCACCCGTCGCTCCGCTCCGGCCTGGTACGCCTCGGCCAAGCGGCTCTGGGACGCGTTTCTCTCGTCGCTGCTTCTCGTTGTGCTCAGTCCTGTACTGCTCCTCGCCACACTTGCGATCCTTATCACCATGGGCTGGCCGTTCGTCTACTCTCAGGATCGGGTCGGTCGTGACATGCGCGTCTTCAGAGTGCACAAGTTCCGGACCATGGCGCGCGATGCAGAGGCCGACTCCGGCCCCGTGCTTGCCGGCGAGGACGATCCGCGCGTCACGCCGGTGGGCCGTTTCCTGCGCCGGTACCGCATCGACGAGCTCCCGCAGCTCGTCAATATCCTACTGGGCCAGATGAGCTTCGTGGGGCCGCGCCCCGAGCGTCCGTTCTTCGTGGAGCAGCATGTGGGCGACATCCCCGGCTACCGCGAACGGTTCAGGATCAAGCCGGGCGCGACAGGACTGGCGCAGGTGAGTGGCGGTTACGCCACCACACCGGAGCGAAAGCTGAAGTTCGACCTCATCTACCTGTATCATCAGACGCTCCTGACGGACGTACGGATACTTGCCGAGACGGTGCGCGTCGTGCTCACCGGGCGCGGAGCGCGATAGGAGAGCAAGTGGCGAAGAAGAGCAAGAAGCAAGGTGGTGCCCCCCGGGGTGTGTCTCGTGCCAATAAGCCGAAGGGCAGGGACACAGCTCCGTCCACCAACGACATGGATGTCTGGGATCGCATCGCGTGGGTCTGTCTGCACCTGCTCGTCGTGCTGGTACCGCTCGCGATGGCGAACTTCGGCCCCTTGAACATCAACGGCTTGCCATTTGCCTACGACCAGTTCGATATCGTCAAGGTTTTCCTGCAGCGTGGACTCATGCTCGTGGCCTTCGGCTCCTGGGCGCTCGGGATCCTGATTCGTGGCGGAAAGATCCGCACCAGTCGCATCTGGTGGATCGTGCTGGCGTTCCTCGTGTGGCTCGTCATCACCACCGTGACGGCAGTGCATGTGCCCACGGCGGTCTTCGGCAAGTACCGGCGCTTCGAAGGGCTCATCTCCTTCATCACGTACGCTTCCGTGATGTTCACCGCCTTCCAGCTCGCGGATCGCTCTTCACGCATACGCTCGCTCGCACGGTCGCTTGCGATCGGCGGATTCGTGGTCTCGCTTTACGGTGCCGTGCAAGTAGTCGGCACTGTGCCGCTCGGCCTGGCTCGCGTGCTGCAGCCGCTGAGCGTGCTGCTGGCTATCGCAGTGCCGATCGGCTTGGTAGTGTTCGCGTTCACGAGACTGGAAGACGACCGCCAGGCACGCATCGCGGCGTTCGTCGGCGCAGGAATCGCGGCGGTCGGGGGCGTGTTCATCGCCGCCGGGCTCTCGCAGAACATCGATCTTGCTCTGCAGGCGGGCGCCCGGGTGGTGTCGCTCGATCCGGTGCGCTGGGGCAACCTGCCGTTCGAAACCAATCGGGCGTTCTCCACGTTTGGTAACCCCGATCTTCTTGGTGGCTACCTGATCTTTCCGTGGGCGATCACGATCGGGCTCGCGCTCTCGGAGGAGCACCGGCTCTGGCGCGTACTCTACTGGGTCTTCACGCTCTTCAACGCCTTCGTCGGCGTTACTTCGTACGTCCGTGGTGCCTGGATCGGCGCGACTGTCTCACTCATTCTGATGGTCGTTGCGTTCCGGCGGCTCAGTAAGGGTACCGGAGTCCGGCTCACGCGGATCGACAAGACGTTCGTCGGCGGCGGTGCTCTCACGATAGCCGTGGTGACGATCGCCAGCTCGCTTAGACCCGACGCGGTCCGCAACGTGATCAGTCGTGTCGTTTCGATCTTCCAGTTCGACCAGGGGAGCGCACTGACGCGTTTCCAGATATGGGGGGCTGCACTCGCTGCTATCGCCGAGCGGCCCATCCTCGGGTGGGGGGCCGACACGTTCCGCCTTCTGTTCCCGATGTTCAAGTCAGCCGAGTACGTCGAGGCTGCGGGTTATCTCTCCGTGGCCGATAACGTACACAACTACCCACTGCAGCTTACGAGCGGTATCGGTATTCCGGGTACGCTGCTTATGTACGGGCTCATCGTGGTCGTGTTGGTAGCTTCGGCTCGAACGGTCTTCGCTCGAGGTGCGGGTATGTCCCGGATGCTCATGGCCGCAGTGTGGGCGGGGGTCGTCGGGTATGTGGTGCACCTGATGTTCGGGCTTTCGGTCACGGGCTCGACCGTCTTCCTGTGGCTGTCTATGGGTCTGCTGCTGAGCCTCATCGCCACGGAGTGGCGCATGAAAGCGCCGAGCTATGGGTGGGTGCTCTCCGTGCTTGTTGCGGGTCTTGTCCTGTTGGGTCTTGTGGCAAACGTGCGTTTCATCGAGGCAGACAACACGTACCTGCGGGGGCGTCTTGTGGAACAGGGTATGGACCGCGTTGATACGATCGAGCGCGCTATCGAGCTCAATCCGTTCAACGACATGTATCGTCTTGAGCGAGGTGTCGCCTGGCAGGATATCTTCCGCTCCACTGCCCAGACGTATGCTCGCTCTGTCGAGGCGGGAACGCCCGACGAGCAGGCTCGGTCGGCGGCCGATATCTCACTTCAGAGTGCAGTCGCCGCGTACGACAGTATGATCGAGTTCGTGCCCAAGGAGTACGACACATACGTCTTCCTCACCAGCCTCTACAATGAGGCTGGCATGTACCTGGACCCCTCGTACTACACGAAGGCCATCGAGATAGGCTTGGAGGGTGTCGAGGTCGAGCCGTTCGGACCTGCGGTGCGTGTACAGCTCGCATCAGCAGCACTCTCTGTCGGTGAAGTCGACCTTGCCATCGAGCACCTCGAAGTCGCGACCGACCTGGATCCCAACTTCGTCCAGGCGTTCAATGTGCTCGGCGATGCATACCGGGTAGCCGGTCGGACCGAGGAGGCCCGCACTGCATACGAGTACGTGCTCCAACGCAGCCCCGGAGACGCTATGGCGACCACGGGTATCGCAGCGCTGGAAACGACGACAACGACCGCGCCTTAGATGAAACAGGGTGCGAGGAGACCATCGGTGAAACCCAGAGTCGGTACGGATGCACACGATATCGAGCCCGACCTTGTGCCGGCCTGGCTCGCTGTGCTCGTGCTGGTCCTGCTCCTCTCGGTCGCCGTTGTGGCTGGATTCTTGATCCGCGGTCTGATCGCCGCCGAGAGCCCGACCGCTCCGGCCGAGATAGCGGCGGAGGAGTGGAGCGAGCAGCTGCGACAGGACCCGGACGATCCCGAGGCGCTGCTCGGTCTTGCATATGCGGATCAGCAAGACGGC
>JAVERH010000018.1:0-22117 GCA_034007245.1 Coriobacteriia bacterium
ACCCCTTCTTCTCGACGCGCGATGCCGGGACGGGGTTAGGTCTTACCATCGTGCACCGCATCATCGATCAGCATGGCGGCAGGATCGAAGTAGCAAGCACGCCGGGACAAGGTACGTCGTTCACTGTCGTGTTGCCCGCTGAAGGAACAGGAGCTGACCGATGAAAGAACGCGTGCTCATCGCGGACGACGAGAAGAACATGCGCTGGGTGCTGAGCCAGGCACTCGTGGCGGAGGGTTACGAGGTCGTCGAAGCCGCCGATGGTAAAGAGGCTCTCACCGCCGTCGCGGAGCTGGAGCCCGGCATCATGATCCTCGACCACAAGATGCCTGCACCGGATGGGATGGAGGTCCTGCGGCGCCTACGGGCCAAGGGCTACCGGTTCCCGATCATCATGCTCACGGCCCATGGCAACGTCCAGACAGCGGTCGAGGCGATGAAGGCGGGTGCCAGCGAGTACCTGACGAAGCCGTTCGATCTCGATGAGCTCAAGCTCAGCATCGAGAAGGCGCTGGCCGTCCAGGCGCTCGCGTCAGAGGTCGAACGTCTGCGCGAGGAGTTGGACCGCAACTGGGACATCGAGGGGGTCGTTGCTGCGGATCCGGCCATGCTCGATCTGCTTGGCACCGTCGAGAAGGTCGCCCCTACAGGTGCGACGGTCATAGTCTATGGCGAGTCGGGTACCGGCAAGGAGCTCGTGGCGCACGCGCTGCATAGCCTCTCCTCGCGAGCGAACAAGCCGTTCGTATCCATCAGTGCCGGCGCACTTCCCGAGACGCTTCTGGAGAGCGAGCTCTTCGGTTACGAGAAGGGTGCGTTCACCGGTGCGGTCATGGCCAAGCCGGGGCGCTTCGAGATGGCCAACGGCGGCACACTCTTCCTCGATGAGATCGGCGATATCTCGCCGGCCGTGCAGGTCAAGCTTCTGCGCGTGCTACAGGAACGCACGTTCGAACGACTGGGTGGCACGAGAAGTATCGAGGTCGACGTGCGTGTGGTGGCAGCGACCAACCGGGACCTACAGCAGATGATCGCCGATGGTACTTTCCGGGAGGATCTCTTCTACCGTCTGAGTGTCGTTCCGCTCACCATTCCTCCGTTGCGTAAACGAGTGGCAGACATCCCGCCACTCGTCGCGCACTTCATGGATAAGTTCGGTGCGGGTACGCGCACGATCTCTCCACAGGCCATGGAGGCGCTTGTTGCGTATCAGTGGCCCGGGAACATCCGCGAACTCGAGAACACCGTCGAGCGCATCACGATCCTTTCGCACGGTGAGGTGATAGAGGCCGATGACCTTCCGATCGAGGTGCGATCGGGCGTCAGCGTCGTCGACGCGGGTAGCCGGTGTTTCGTGCTGCCTGAGGGCGGTATCGATCTCGAGGAGACCGAGCTCGACTTGATACGACAGGCTCTCGACCGGACGGGCGGCAGCGCGCCGAAGGCAGCAAAGCTACTCGGTCTCACGACACGTACGCTCGAGGCTCGGATGGAGCGATATGGACTGTAGTACCGGGCCGCTGATGGCGATCGGACGTTGGCATAGGTATTGCACGTTCCAGGGCGTCACGTACCCGGCCCCCGGAGTCGTCGAGTGAAGCGCGTCAGGCCCTATGGAACACTCATAGCACTCGCGTTGACGCTTGCCGTCATCACCGGGATAACGGTCGCTATAGTGAATCATGGCGCCAGGCACGCCGCGTGCACGATCCTCACTCCGGCTGGTCTCGCGGTTCTGGGCATGTCGCTGGCGGTGGTGCTGATCGCCGGACGCGCGCTCACGCGTCAGGTGCGGCGCGAGGCGGACCACGCGGTGCCCACAGCCGAGCGGCGCGCATGCCCCGAATGTAAACGCGAGGTCTACGGTGCCTGGAGGATGTGTCCGTACTGCGGTGCGATGGTCGATGACCAGAGAGCGCCGAAGAGTGGGGAGGTCCCGGTATGACGATCGTCACACGTCGATTCACGACCACGGGGATGCACTGCCCGTCCTGTTCGACGCTGATCCAGATGGACCTCAAGGACGTCGCCGGGGTATCCGGAGTCACTTCGGATCATCGGACGGGCGTGACCGAGGTCACCTACGATGACTCCCTTACCGGCTCGGAGCAGATAGTCGCTGCGGTGATGAAGGCTGGTTACGGCGCAGAGCTCGCCGGAGAGTAGAGATGTAGCGCTGTCAGAGATGGACGAGAATACCCCCTCGGGGTATAAGTGGTGTTGACAGTCAGTACTTCTGAAGGGGGTTGGGTCGTGGGCGAGACCGCATCGTTGTTCGCCGCCCTGGGGGCAGGCTTCGTCACCTTTCTGTCGCCCTGCGTTCTCCCGCTGATTCCTGGCTATATCGCGTTCATGACCGGGATGACGACGGCTGAGCTCACCGCCGAGGATCGCAAGGTATCGGCTATCCTTATCCCCTCACTACTGTTCGTGCTGGGCTTCAGTATCGTGTTCGTGGCGCTTGGTGCATCGGCGTCGGCCGTGGGCTCGTTCATGAGTCAGTACAGTTCGATCCTGGAGAAGGTCGCGGGTATCGTCATCATGCTGCTCGGCTTCTTCATGCTAGGTATCATCAAGGTGCCGTGGCTGTACGGTGAAGCGCGGTTCGAGATGCAGAAGGCCAAGCGCTTCGGTGGACTTGCGGCACTGGTGATGGGTATGGCGTTCGCATTCGGTTGGTCGCCGTGCGTGGGCCCGGTGCTTGGATCGATCCTCATGATGGCTGCCGGTGCCGAGGTCGGCAGGGGTGCTTTGCTGCTGGCGGTCTACTCGCTCGGACTCGGCGTACCCTTCATACTTGTGGCGCTCCTGCTTGGCCGGGTCAAGCCACTACTCAACTGGCTCAATCGTCACTCGCTCATCATCAACCGCGTTGCTGGTGTCATCCTGATGATCCTCGGCCTGCTGATCATGACAGGCTGGATCGGTCCGGTCGTCGGTTGGCTATCGAGGTTCATTCCTAAGTTGGGTGGATAGTCGACGCGTTGCCGCAGCGGGTACCGTGTTCTAGGATGGGTTGTCGGAGCGCGGGTACCCTGGAGGCCGCATGAAGGCGCGCGAGCGCTTCACACTCACCAATCGGCTGCTGTTGCTCGCGGCGCTCATCGTCGTGAGCACGACAGTCCTTCTGGTCGGAACGTCTGCTGCGGGCGTATACAGTATGGCGTCCAGACAGACGTCTGCCAGGCATGCTGCTTACGGGGACGTGCTTGTCGCCCGCATCGGCAATCGTATCGCGGCTATCCACGTCGAGATGAACACAGCGTCGAGCGATCCGGCGCTCAAGGTCGATGAGGAGAGTATCATCCGCAGCGCGCTGGCGGGGATCGCACTCGACGACACCGGATTCATCGAGGGCGCAGTGCTGCTGCGGGAGCCGACCGCTACTCCGGTGGCCTGGCCCGGGGAGGTGTTGGACGAACAGTCGTTCTCTGTCCTCCGGTCGCTGGAGCGGCCAGCGGACGCGGGCACGATCGTGTGGGTTCCACCGGAGGGTGAATCGCGTGGCATGCTCTGGGCGGCGCATACCGTCGTTGCGTCCGACGGTACACCGCGTCTGCTTGCGGTTCGTGTTCGGACGTCGCTCATAGAGGGGGAGCTTGCCGGCACCACGGAGCTTTCGGGCAATCCGCTCGCGGTGGTGTTCGATGGCGAAGGAGTCCCGGTGTTCGCAAACACACCGATAGACACCATCGATATGTCGGCGGTCCAGTTCACGCCAGACGCATCGTTCGAGGGCAGGGGCCGCGTCACTATCGAGGGGACCGAGACCGTGGTCGGCGGCTATTCGGAGATCTCTGACCCACACGATCTTGAGTGGCGAGTCGCGATCCTCGAACCGGAGTCGCGCGCCTGGCAGGACACCTGGACAGCACTGAGACCGGGGTTGCTCGGCTGGGTGACCGCACTCGTCATCGCACTTGCGGGAGCGCTGTGGGTCGTCAACCTCTCCACGAGGCCGCTGCGTCAGCTCGAGCGCCGCGCCCGTGCCATCGGCGCAGGTGACCGCGTCGAGCCTGAGGCTATCACCGGAGACGATGACATCGGTCGGTTGTTGGATGCGTTCAACTCGGTCGTGATCCGGTTCGATCGGTTGACAGACTCGGTCGAACTCCTTGCTCGTACGGACGACCGCGAGGAGCTGTTCGCGCATGTGGCTGCGTCGGTCGCGCACATGTACGATCAGGCTGACGTCGATGTCTTCCTGCTGTCGGAAGAGGGCGATCTGGGCCTGACCGTAGCGTACGGGGCGCTGGAGGGGCAGAACGGTACTCACATCATCGCGCCTAGTACCGGGTGGCTCGCCGAGTGTCTTTCCGGAGGGCTGCCGGTATCGGCGGTATACGATCCGACCGATCCGCTGTTCTCGCTACACGGCGACGGCGTCGTTGCAGGCATGGCTGCGCCTTTATGGGCGGGCGCGGAGTGTATCGGGGCGGTCGCGGTGATGCGGCAGAGCGGAGGCCCGTTCACCGATAGAGAACGCGAGACCCTCCGTGCGTTCGTTGCTCAGGCTGCCGTTGCCCTCCAAAACGCCCGGCTCTTCGATGAAGAACGCCGCTCGCGCCGCGAGGCGGAGGTGCTCCGGGAGATCGCCGAGCGAGCGGCATCGCCGGTCGATGTCGAAGAGACGCTTCGCTACGCTGCTGCATCGGAGGCCGACCTGCTCGGCTTCGAGGACTCGGATGTCGTCATCCTCGATGACTCCGGACTCTACGGACTCAAGGGTGGCGGAGCCAGCGCGGACTCGGTGTGGGTCGATGCATGGAGAAGTGTCAGTGCCGAGGGCCCAGCAGCCGAGCCCGTGTACGTGAGGGTCGACGATACTACACCTGAGGTGTGCGCTGCTCTCATGGCCAGCGGTGCACTCTCGGCGCTCATGGCGCCACTGTTGTGTCAGGGGCGAAGCGCCGGTCTGTTGCTCTGCACCACGATGCACGCTTCATCCGCGCCGGGTGTGAAGGGTCTCGAGCTCGCCCGTACGATCGGTGCCGAGGCGTCGCTGGCGCTGGAGAACGCCTACCTGTTCCAGGCCGCTGAGAATCGCGCGGACAATCTGGAGACCATCTTCCGGATATCTAATGCGGTGGGCTCATCGCTGCAGACACGCGTCGTGCTCAACCGGGTCCTCGATGTCGTACAGAAGATACTATCGGCCGATGCGGTCATGCTCATGACGTACGACAGTCGTCGGAAGATCATCTCCGTGCCTATGGCCCGCGGTATCTTACACCGGGATATGCTCGAGATCGAGTTTCACCCCGGCGAGGACGTCCCCGGCCGTGTGTTCGAGACACGTGAGCCGGAACGATACGACAGGATCGCGCATGCTGATACCCGTCTGCTGAACGCGGCTTCCGCGCAGGGACTGTCGTCGCTTTTGGCGGTCCCGCTGCTCGCACGGGGGCGGAGCATCGGCGTGCTCATGGTGTTCGCGCGTGGGGAAGATGCGTTCAGCAGTGAAGAGATGGACCTTCTGCGCACCTTTGCCGCGCAGGCGGCGCTCGCTATCGACACAGCCGAGATGTACAGCCGGGAACACCATGTGGCGTCAGTGCTGCAGGCGAGCATCCTGCCTTCTGGTCTACCGCACGTCCAGGGGCTCGATACGAGCAGTGTCTATCTGCCCGCCGGGACCGACTCCGACATAGGTGGCGACTACTACGATCTGTTCGTGACACCCGGAGGATCGGTGACGGTCGCCATCGGTGATGTGTGCGGCAAGGGTGTCGTGGCCGCGACCAAGACCTCGATGATCAAGTATGCGGTGCGCGGTATGGTCGCCGCCGGCCTCGGCCCGGCGTGCATCCTGGAGGAGCTCAACCGGATGTTGCTTGAGGCGGGTGATCCCACCAGCATCGTGACGCTGTGGGTGGGCCAACTGGAGATGGAGTCGGGGCGGCTCACGTATGCCGATGGCGGTCACCCACCGGCACTCCTGCGGAACGCATCGTCGGACGGTACACGGATCGAGCGGCTGGGTACGACCGGTCCGCTCCTCGGCGCTGTCGAGGGTACCTCGTGGGATGAACTCGAGGTCATGCTGCCTGCGGGTGCCATGCTTCTGCTCTACACGGACGGTGTCACCGAAGCCCGCCGGGGCTCGCAGTTCTTCGGCGAGGGGCGTCTCACTCGAACGTTGCGTCCGGGCGGGACTGCGAGTGCCGTATCGCAACGTCTGCTCGCTGCCGTGCAGCGTTTCTCCGGTGGTGCGCTGCGGGATGATGCTGCCGTGCTGGTGGTTCGGTTCGGCGAGACAGATGCTGGTGTTTCAGGGGATGAGTAGAGTGGGATATGAGCCGATGTGTGCCCGGCGGAGTGTGGGAGAACACGCATGAAGATCGTGACCGAGCATGATGGCGACGGTCTAGCGTGTGTCGTCCAGCTGGAAGGTGAGATCGACATTGTGTCGGTCCCCGAGGTGCGCGACGCCCTCGAGTCCGCCATGAACCGTGGCTGCTCGAATCTCGTGCTGAACCTCGCGCGTGTCACCTATCTGGATAGCTCGGCTCTCGGTCTGCTGGTATGGGCCGATCGCCAGTTGAGCCCGCGCGACGGACACCTTGTGTTGGCCGGTGCCGACCGTAACGTGTCCCGGATACTCAAGATATCCGGACTGGTGGCGGCCGCCCCCGGGATATCGGCGGCGGATGATCCGAGTACTGCACTTGCCGAACTCGAGCTTAACGCCGAGCCGGAGTCGCCCATCTGGGTCCGGGAGGTCGAGTTCCCTGCGGTCCCCGCTTCACTCGCGCGTGCGCGCGCTGAAGTCTGTGACATGCTCGAATCGCTTGCGATCCCCGAGCCGGAGTTCTTCGACATCCGCGTGGCGGTGGGTGAGGCGCTTGCGAACGCTATCCGGCACGGATCTCCGCGTGGTGACGCAGACCCGGTCTCGGTCAGCGTCGAGGCGTACGACGATCGCGTGGTGCTAGTGGTCACCGATCATGGTGCGGGGTTCGACGGCGAGACGTCACCAGATGGCGATCCGTATGCCGCTTCAGGTCGCGGCGTCATGTTCATGCGTGCGCTTATGGACCGGGTGGAGTTCGTACGGCAGCCCGGCGGTGGGACTGCAGTGACTCTTGTCCATCACATCGCCCCGGCGGCACAGTAGCGTCGATAGCGAGGATGTCATTAGGAACCGGATTGGGTATCCTGTCGGGGGTGGGTTATCCGAGGGAGGACGTGCTATGGAGTTGATGGAAGCTGTTCACGGTCGCAGGTCGATCCGTATGTTCGATGGCCGATCGGTCGATCCGGATCTTCTGAGTGAGTTGCTCGATGCAGCGACCTACGCACCCTCGCGGATGAACACGCAACCATGGCACTTCCATGTTGCGATCGGTGAAGCTCGCGACCGTGTCAGCGAGGTGATGGCGATGACGACTGCACATCTCGAGGAGTACATCGATGTTCTCGGTGTGGACGCAGTCGAGCATGCAGCGCGATTCTACGCTGATCTGGGCCAGGCACCCGTCATCATCGGGGTTGCATCCCCCGTCGTGGAGGACAGCAGCGAGGCATGCGACTACGCGATCTCTGTCGGTGCCGCGATCGAGAACGTCTTGCTTGCTGCATACGGGGAGGGAGTCGCCGGGTGTAGTATCTCATCGCCTCACTGGGTCCGTGATCAACTCTCCCAGGTCTTTGCCGTGAGGGAAGAGTGGGAGATCATATCCCTCGTCGTGCTCGGGTTCGCTGCCGAGGAACCGCACGAGCGCGACCGACACACCGATGTGGTGACGTACCTCACGTGAGCGGGACCCAGCTCGAAGCCGTCTTCTTCGACGTCGGCAACACGCTACTTTATCCCTCGCCAAGTGTATCCGAGGTGTGCCGGAGCATTCTTGAAGATGCTGGCCATCTCCGTGATATCTCAGTGATCGACTCATACATGCCGCTCGTGGATGCGTACTACGAGGAGCGCTACGCCGAGGACGATGCGTTCTGGACGGACGAGGCGCGTACGACGTCGGTCTGGGTCGGGATGTACTCGCTGCTCTGCCGCGAGCTCGGTATCGAAGAAGAGGCCGCGACGATGGCCCGTCGGGTATACGATGAGTTCGGGCGCCCGGATCGATGGGCTCTTTACGACGATGTTCGTCCGGCATTCGAGCGTCTTCGCGATCGCGGTCTTCAGGTGGGGATCATCTCGAACTGGGACTCACGGCTCCAGGGCTTGCTCACCGGTCTTGGCCTCGCCGACGTTCTTGCCGATGTCGTCGCATCCTCGGCTGTGGGGCTACATAAGCCCGACCCCAGGATATTCTCACTTGCATGCGAGCGGCTCGGCGTACGCCCCGAGCGTGCGGCTCATGTCGGCGACCATCACTATGCAGACTTCCTCGGTGCGAGCGCGTTTGGTATGACGCCGGTGCTGATCGATCGGCATGGTATCGAGGCGGACCACGGCGTGATCCCGATCGAGACGCTGGACCGGCTCGAAGAGGTCCTCGGGCTCGACTAGGGCTGTTCGTAGGGCTGGTCCGGTGGAGTCTCGACCAGGACTTGACTGTTTGGCGACTCTACGTGCACAATCTTGAGTGTCAGGCCGTATATCAGCACCACATCGTCGTAGCAGTCATCGTAGCAGTAGAAGGAGTCGTGGCCATGACCCTCAATGAGGCGCGTAAGCGCTATCCTCTCGTGCCGCACGAGATCCTCAGGTGGGCGATCGATAATATCGCTGACGCGAAGGATCTGGAGCGGGGACTCTTCCGTTTGGACCAGGCGAAGAGCATCCAGCTCAGGTACGGCGTCTAACAGTCCCGTCGCGCGCGGTCAGCTGTGCGCGAGCCATACCAGAAGGACGCCCAGTAGCACGAACGTCGTTGCTGCCACCGTCCAGCGCAGGTATGCCTGCTCAGCTCGGACGAGGGGGTCTTCGGCCATATCCACGGCTGCTGCTTCCAGGCTATCGGCTGTAGGCGCATCGGCATGGTCCTCTGTATCTCCGAGGCGTCCGACCGCATCTGCTGCGCTTACCAGCAGATCGCCGGGGGTCACCCGAAGCGCTGAGGTGTCACGATGCGGGGCAAGTCGTGTGAGTGCGAGCCAGCCAGCGAGTGCGATGAGGCCGGGCCAGAGCGCAGTCCAGATGGACGCAGGGGCGAACGCGGCTTCGGCAGCGTGATCGTTCCATGACGCCGGCCAAAGCCAGGCCGCGCCTGCGACCAGCGCGAGGAGTGCCGACCATAGCGCTACCGGCACGCCCACTGGCCGGCTCTCGATGCGGTCCTGGCGTGTCGCGAGCACGAAGAAGCGTACCATGAGCGCGGCGGTGCCTACTGCACTCCACGATATCAGCGTATAGACAAGGTCCGGCACAGGGCCCGAAAGCGCGTGTACCGCATCCTTGAGTGCGTACTTCGCTACGAACCCGCTTGTGAGTGGAGCTCCCACGAGTGCGAGCGCGGGGAATCCCAGTGCCACCAGTGCGGCCTTGCGTTGCGCTCCCTCGAGGCGAGCGACGATGTCATCCCCCAGAACGAGCGCCGCCTTAGCAAGCCCATGGTGGATCGAGAAGGCGACGACGGCTCCGGTAGCGAGCACTGCGATACCCGGGTCGGAGAGGCCTGCGCCTGCCGCGATCGATATAAGGCCCAGCTGGCTTGCGCTCGAGTAGCCAAGAACGGCGCGTGGGTGAGTGGTGAGGACACCGAGCACAGCTGCACCGAAGGCTGTGGCCAGTCCGATGAGCATCACGGCTGACGACCACTCCGGTGCCATACCACCGGCGGGGAGGAGGCGCAGCATCGCAAGCGCGCCGACTTTGGCGGAGGCACCTGCAAGTGCAGCCGCAGGTCCTGCGGGCGTATAGGTGTAGCTCAGTGGCAGGAACCCGCTGAAAGGCAGCGTGCCGATCTTGAGGGCGATCATCGCGAGCACGAGCCCTGTGATCAGCGGCGCCGAGGGGAGTTCCGCGAGTACGGCCGGGTAGTCGGCAAGCAGTGTCGTGCCGGACTCGACGGCGAGCAGTACGAGCGCGGCAAGCAGTACTGCTTCGCCGATGACGGTAAGCGTCAGATAGATCGCGCCGGCGCGTCGTGACTCGGCGGATCCCGAGTGCACGATGAGTCCCCATGCGGGGATGGCCATCAAAGCGAAGCACAGGTAGAACGAGATAGCGTCGGCCGCGACGGCCACACCGATCCCGCCGATGGCCGAGGGGATGAAGTAGGCGAAAAGTCGTCCTCGGCCCCGGGTGTCCAGTGTTGCGGCCGTGTAGAGGCCGGAGAGGATCCATACGGCACTGAAAAGCAGAAGGAAGGGGAGCGATATCTCGTCGATCGCAAAACGAAGCGTGCTGATCCCCGGCATCGTCGTCATCATGGCATGACACCCCCAAAGCTCGGAAGGACCGCCGACATCGCCCAGTGGGCGGGGGATCCCGGCACACCGGCAGCGAGCCCCATGACGATCGACACGACAGCCACGAACACGATCGGCCAGAGCATCCGGGGATCGCTCTCGAGGCCGCCTGTAGCGTCCAGGTCGCCCTTACGGAGTGACGCGAAGAGGATCGGTACCATGTAGCCCATCGCAAGCGCTCCTGCAGCGACATAGACGATGAGCGCCCACGTGGATCCGGACTCGACCGCACCAGCGCCGAGCATCCACTTGCTTGCGAAACCAGCAAGCGGTGGGATGCCTGCGAGTGCGAAGGCTGCCACTGCGAAGGAGGTCATGGTGATGGGCATCCGCCGTGCGACACCACCCATCTGGCTGAGCTTCTTCACGTGGACGGTCTCGGCGAGGCTGCCTGCGGTGAAGAACATGGTGATCTTCATGAACGCATGATGGGCGAGGTGTGCGAGTGCGCCAGCGGCTGCTAGTGGTGAGCAAAGCGCGACGCCGAGCGTGATGTATGACAGCTGCGCGATGGTCGAGTAGGCGAGCCGCTTCTTGAGGTCGTCCTGGCGGAGTGCGATGACGCTTGCCACGATGATAGAGATCGCGGCCAGCGCGGAGAGCACCTGCGCTGCACCGAGTGATGTCGCAAACTCGGGACCGTAGAGTTCGTTCACGAGCCGGATGATGCCGAATACGCCGGCTTTCACCACGGCGACCGCATGGAGTAGTGAGCTGACTGGCGCGGGTGCGACCATGGCACCGGGCAGCCAGCCGTGCAGCGGCATGAGCGCTGCCTTCACGCCGAATCCAGCCACCATGAGAGCGAAGATGGCACGGAGCGCAGTGGTCTGCCCGGTCACACCTGCGAGGGCTCCTCCGGGGGTGAACGGCGTCTGGCCGGCCAGGACCGTCAGCCAGGCCACACCGATGAGGAGGGCGGTTCCTCCGGTGAGTGCATAGATAAGATATTTGCGACCGGCGGCGCGCGCCTCGGCGGTACCCGAGTGTACGACGAGGGGGTATGTGGTGAGCGTGAGGATCTCGTAGAACAGGAAGAGACTGATGGGGTCGGAGGCGAGGGCCACGCCGTTGGCGGCCGCGATGCACAGTGCGAAGAAGCCGAAGAACCGGGCGCGGTCGCGGGCATGATCCATGTAGCCGATCGCGTAGATAAGCGTGACGAACCAGAGCACGGACGCTACCGTCGAGAAGAGCATCCCGGTGAGATCGGCATGTACGCCGAAATCGATGCCGGAGAGCAAGGGGATCGTCGAGGCGACGACGTCGCCCCCGTAGGCCCCGTATGCGAGCCATACCACGATGGTGGCCGAGACCGCAGCGCCGATAAGGTTCACGGCGTTACGAGCGTGCGAACGAGCCTCGCCGAGTACGAACGTGACGATGGCGATCAGGGTCGGGAGCAGGATGGGGAGCCAGACTGTCACGGGGTCACCCCCGCATGCAGCATGATCGTGGAGATGCCCGCGAGTGAGTCCACGAAGGGTGCTGCGAACACGAAGAAGAGCGCGGCCACGGCGAGCGCGAGCGGGAGCCACTCGAGCCGCACGGGTGCGTGGGTCGGGCGTACCTCGGTCGGGGTATCGGACAGCAGGACCGCGAGTACGCGGAACATGTACGCGGCGGCGAGCAGCCCACCGAGTCCGAGTACGAGGGCCCACCACCACTGACCGGCACCGATCGAGGCCGAGACGAGCTGCCACTTCGAGCCGAACCCGCCGCTGGGCGGCAGACCCATCATGGTGACCCCGGCGAGAGCGACGGTGGCCGTCAGGACAGGCAGCGTACGAGCAGCTCCGGTCATACGGGCGATCTCGTTGTGACCGAAGCGGTCCATCAGACTGCCTGCGCCCAGGAACAGTGCCGTCTTGGCGAGGCCGTGTGAGAGCGCGTGGAGCAGTACGCCACCCAGCGCGGCGGCAAGCACGTCGGCGCCGCTATCCGCAAGTGGGAACACGATGAAGAGGTAGCCGATCTGTGCGACCGTCGAGTACGCCACCCACTGCTTGATCCGGGTCTGGCGCATCGCCTGGAGTGATCCCCAGATGATGGCCATCGACCCCAGTATGCCAAGCAGGGTGCCGGCTCCCGGGATGAATCCCGGAGGCATCACGGAGAGCATGAGGCGCAGGATGGCGAAGTAGGAGGCTTTGACCACGAGTGCCGAGAGTGCTGCGCTGACCGGCGTGGGGGCGGACGCATGGGCCGTGGGTAGCCAGAAGTGTGCGGGGACGAGTGCTGTCTTAAGCACGAGTGCCGCGACCATGAGCGCGAGGCCGGTGGCTGCTCCGGAGTCGGGTGTGAGCGTCGCACGGAGCATCTCCATGTCCAGCTGACCGGTCGAGGAGTACAGCAGCGCGACGCCGAGCAGGTAGGTCATCGCGGCAAGCATGCTAGCGAAGAGGTACCGGGCACCGGCTCGCAGCGCATCGGCGTCGCCTTTGAGTGTCACGAGCGCTACCGCTGAGATGCCGATGAGCTCCAGGCACACATACACGTTGAAGACGTCGCCTGTCAGGAAGAGCGCGTTGAGCGAGGTCCACATGAAGAGCCAGAGTGTCCAGAAGAGGCCGTGGCCGTATGACGTACCACAGTCCTTCGGGAAGTAGGCTGTCGCATAGATGGTGACAGCGGTTCCCACCACTGCGGTAAGCAGCAGGAAGAGGGCGGCCGGACCGTCAGCGACCAGGTCGATGCCTATAGGTGCTCCCCAGCCACCGATCTCGTACCGGAACGCACCACCTGATGCTACCCGGTAGAGCAGCATTCCCGAGAATAGAGTGATGATGATCGACGTGAGTACCGCTACGATCCTGTCGACACTGCGCTCCGTGACGAAAGTGATCGCCGCTCCCGCGAGCGGCGCGATGATAAGCAGGGCAGGGAGGTGGTCGACCAATGTCACGGGTGGTCACCTTCCCGGGGGTCGGTATCCAAGTCGTCGAGTCCCGTAGCCGAGAAGTAGCGTTTGGTGATCGCGAGTCCAAGCGCCGTGAGTGCGACCGTCACGACGATACCCGTGAGCACCATCGCCTGCGGTACCGGGTCGGGCGTGCCGCCGGGTGCACGGTTACCCAGGCCGATCAGCACGAGGAAGGTGCCACTTCCCATGAGGTTCGCACCGATGACCTTATGGACGAGGTGGCGGCGGGCGAGCAGCGCATACAAGCCGATCGCGAATATCACTGCGCCACCGAGTGAGTAGATGAGATACGTGCTCATCGGCCGCCTCCGTCTTGTCCGCGTGAGGCCGATGCGAGGAACAGGCTCGCGAGGCTTGCGCCGATCGAGAGGGTCAGCAGCCCCTCGAGCAGAAGCAGGAGTGTCTTGCGTGCGCTGTCCGGATACTCCAGCAGTGTGCCACCGTTCAGGATCGGCAGTAGTGCGATAGCGATGAATGCGAGCAGGCCGATGGTCAGTGCGACTCGGATAAGCGACTGACGTACCCACGCGGGTCTGTCGTACCCGGCGAGCGCGAGCAGGATCCCGCCGGCTCCGAGGACGGCGCCCGCCTGGAACGCACCGCCCGGACCGGACGAGCCCACCCATACCAGGAAGCCTGCGATCACGATCATGAACGGCGCCAGCAGTCGCGTCAGCGACCCGAGCAGCAGCCCTGACTCGCCCGTGAGACGTCGGCGAGACTCGCTGGGTGGGACGCGAAGCGAAAGTACGGCAACCGTCGCAAGCATGAGGACCGATATCTCAAGAAGGGTGTCGTAGCCACGGAAGTCCAGTAGTACCGCGGTGACGACGTTCTTGATCCCGATAGTCTCTGCGTTGGCGTTCATCTGTGCAGAGAGTCCCGGCGCTGTGGACGGGAGGCCGATGATCGTGGTGGCGATGATGCCCAACGCGGCGAGGCTCGCAAGCAGCGGCATGATCTTGAGGCGGTCACGCATCGGCTTCCTCCTCGGTGCTCGACGCGTCTTCTTCGGGGTAGGGGGTCGGGCGGCGGCGGAGGTGGCCGGCCGCATCCAGGAGGAGCGCTCCGGTCACGCCTGAGCCGATCGCAGCCTCGGCAAGCGCGACATCAGGTGAGCCGAGGCGGATCCATGCCAGCGACATGAAGAGACCGAAGACCATGAACATGACGATCGACTTGAAGAGCTTTGCTTCGGATGTGGACCCGATGGCGATCCATGCGAGAACACCGACGAGCAGGATGTCGAAGAGATGCATCATCGGTCATCACGCGTCCACGGGTGGACGCCACCGTCGATCGCTGCGTTGGCGACGAGGTGACAGGCAGTGGCGCTGGCGAAGATGACGAACATCCAGATGAGGATGAGCTTGACGACTCGCATCCAGGAGTCGGCCTGGAGGGCCAGCCCTGCGATGAGCAGACCGAGGCCGAGGTTGTCCGACTTGGTGAGCGCATGAAGTCGTGTGTATACATCGGGGAAGCGAACGAGGCCGACAGAGCCAGCGAAGAAGAAGAAGGCGCTACCGACGAAGAGGACGCCGCTCACGATATCCCTCAGGAGTTGGAGACTCATCAGTCGCCAGCCCCCCATGCGCGCTTGACGAAGGCGACAGTGGATATCGAGGCGAGGACTGCGAAGACGAGTGCCATATCGAGAAGGCTCGGTATCTCTTCGATCGCACTCAGAACGAGCGTGAGGGCGACTCCCGATGTCCCGAAGAGCATAGAGGAGAGCATCCGGTCGGCCCCGGTCGGCCCGCGTTCGATTCGGTACAGCCCGAGGATGACGGTGATCATGATGATGACGGCGAGGATCTCGAGCTCGAGTATCACGTGCGCTCACCTCCGGGGATACGCTGTCCGAAGAGCGTTCCGACGATAGTCTCGAGTTCGTGCAGGTCGGCTTCGACGGACGTCGTCACATCCAGGGCGTGTACCTGCAGGGAGTCTCCGATAAGCCGGGCGCTGAGCGTGCCAGGCAGCAAGCTGATCGTGTTCGCGAAGATCACGCGGGGTGCGGTGCCGGTGAGATGCAGCCGGTAGTCGACGAAGCCGGGGTCGATGGGCATCGCTGGGGAGAGTGCGCGGCGGGCTACGTCGAAGCCGCCTGCGATCGAGTTCTTCACGAAGTACGTAGCGTAGGGCAGTACGCCGATAACCCTGAATCCGGTGGCCTGGGGCGGAGCCAGTGGGATGGATACAAGTCCAGCGATGACCACGATCGGCACACCGAGCCTGAGCGATGAGAGGTCTCCCTCGGTAAGGATCATCCATGTGAGTGCAAGGGCACTGGAGCGCAGCAGGAACGAGGAGAGGATACGTCTGGCACTCCCTGTGGTCTCGTCCATAGCTCTGTCACCGTCCCCGTACTCGCTCGTTTGGAGGAAGAGCGCCGTCCCGTGCGAGCGAGTGACAGGGGCCGGTGTGACGCGCGGGCCCGCCCGTTTCCGGACAGGCCCGCGTTGGTTCCTGGAGGCGACGCCCGGATTCGAACCGGGGATAAAGGCTTTGCAGGCCTCTGCCTTGCCACTTGGCCACGTCGCCGTATAGGGAGCAACGAAGGGGCTCCGCTATCAAAGAAGGCCGGCCGATCGGGCTATCGTACCTGCCCTTCGGGCCGACCTCCGAAGTGTCTTGGAGCGGACGACCGGATTCGAACCGGCGACCCCAACCTTGGCAAGGTTGTGCTCTACCAACTGAGCCACGTCCGCGCGCAAGGGGTAGACTACCACGGTCTCAAATGGGCTTGCAACAACCTTCTGGGTACCCGGTCGGAGTGGGTGGAGGAAACCTCGTTGGGATTGGCCGTGATTCAGGGCTAGCGCATGGCGGGATGCCTGCTACAATAGTCGTCGCTGCAAGCCGGCGACCATGGGCGCTTAGCTCAGGGGGAGAGCACTTCCCTGACACGGAAGGGGTCGGAGGTTCAAATCCTCCAGCGCCCACCATGGACTACGAAACGCCCCTTCGGGGTCTCTGCGGAGACACTCGAAGGGGCGTTTTAGTTCTTTGCCGGTGCCCAAGCCCGAGTAAGGTCTCTCCAGGAGTCTTGTCGTGGACAACTCCAAGCGCATATCAACCCGTAGCGACCTGGCGTGATCAGGGACAGGTGGTCTCGTCGCCGTAGGAGTCACAGGGGAACGGATGCTCCTCCGAGACGATAAAGGTACCGGCGTGCGGCAGAACCCGTGCTGTCATTGGTGTCGTGACCGATGGGATAGCGTCTCCGTCGTACTGGATGGGTAGCGGTGGGTCGGCTACGATCCGGACCTTCGCCGCAGTATGGACTTCGATTCCCGGTCGCTCCGGGTGTGGCTGAAGGCGGTCCACGAGTGCCGCCCAGATCGCGGGCAGTAGTCGCGCAGGAGTGGATGCGGTGAGAACGACGACCTCGAGGAGTCCGTCCTGCGCATCGGCACCGTGCGTGACTTCTATATCGAACTGGATACGGGCGAGGTTCATCACCATCACGGCGATCCCGTCGGTCTCGATCGTGCGATCGTCGAGCTCCAGTACGAAGCGGGAGACCCTGGGGTTCAGGTTTTGGAGGGCGCCGAGGAGGTACGCCCCCTCGCCGAGCGTTGGTTTGAGCGTGCGTGCCGACTCCATGATCGTCGCATCGAACCCGGCGCCGGCAGCGATGGCGAAGCCGGTGGTGAACTCCCGTCGGGCGCCGGTTCCCGGAAGTGTCAGTTCGGCGAGGTCGATCCGGACGGTGCGTCCGGCGATGAGTGTGATAGCGAGTTCGGTCGGGTCGAGCGGAAGTCGCAGGTTCCGGGCTAGCAGGTTGGCGGTGCCTGCGGGGTAGGCAAGGATCGGGATGCCTGTGTCGCGGAGCGCATAGGCGACAGACGATACGGTTCCGTCGCCACCGGCAGCCACCACGCGCGCATAGTTGTCCACATCGCGAAGAAGATGGGCGACCTCTGTGCCCTCGTGTAGGAAGCGCAGTGTCACGTCGACGCGGTGGGAGCCGAGCTCGCGAACGAAGTCGTAGAGTCCGGGGTCGCCGATACCCGAGCGCAGATTGGCGATCATGAGCACGTTCACGACATGACTCCTCGTCTGAGCGCCGCCCATCAGCTACACTCGAACGGCGTTTTGCCCGCTCGAACCAACGGTTCGCGCTCCCGGACGTCTGTAGACCGGAGATACCATTGTACATCCGTGACCCAGAGGCGCTTGCCGCCGCCATCGAGACGCTTCTCAAGGCGCGCGTGGTGGCGCTCGACACCGAGTTCATGCGCGAGCGTACGTATTTCGCGCGCCTGTGTCTTATACAGCTCGGCACCGAGACCGACACGTTCCTTGTCGATGCGATCGCCCTTGAAGACCAGCTCGAGCCGCTCGGTCAGGTGTTGACCGCGCCTGGCATCGTCAAGGTGGTGCATGCGGGTTCGCAGGATGTCGAGACGCTGCTTCGGGCGACCGGCAGCACCGTGACTCCGATCTTCGACACACAGATCGCCGCGACGCTGGCGGGTTTCCCGACGCAGGTCGGCTATGCGCAGCTCGTGAAGGACCTTCTCGGCGAGTATGTGGACAAGTCCGATACGTTCACCGACTGGTCTGCCCGGCCGCTCAGTGACACACAGCTCGTCTACGCTGAGGCCGATGTGTTGCATCTTCCCGAGGTCTACCGCCAGCTGCATGAGCGGCTCGCGCGTGAAGGGCGGCTCGACTGGCTGGCGGATGACTTCGGGCGACTTGCCGATCCAGCGACGTATGATGTCGATCTCGGGGTGCAGTACAAGCGGGTCAAGCGGGCGTCTTCGCTCGACCGTCGCAGTCTTGCCGTGTTGCGCGAGTTGGCGGCCTGGCGTGAGAGCGAAGCGCAGCGACGCGACATGCCGAAGCGGTGGTTGATATCCGATGAGAGTCTCATCGAGATCGCGCGTCGCCGTCCAGTCTCGTCTGCGGAGCTTGCAGACATCCGAGGTGTGAATGAGAAAGTCGCTGTGAGGAGCGCACAGGCTGTGCTTGCCGCGATCCATACCGGGATGGCCGTTTCCGACGGTGAGCTCCCGCGCATTCCCAAGCGTGCCCGTGTATCTGCTGACGCTCAACCGATCGCGGATGTACTCTCAGCCGTGCTGCGCCTGCGTGCGCGCGAGCACGGTGTGGCGTCTAGTTTGATCGCATCGCGCGAAGATCTGGAGCGGTTCGCTTCTGGCGATCGCGAGGGTCATCCGCTCTCATCGGGTTGGCGTTACACGCTTGTGGGCGCTGAGCTCGCTGCGATCGTGGATGGTTCGATCTTGATGCGGATCGTGGACGGGAAGCTTGCGCTGTTTCCAGTGAATCCGGACGTGGCTGAGGGGGGTGGCGATGGCGGCGCGTGAGACTGCGCTTTCCGTATCGGACGCCATGGCGCACGCAAAAGGCGCACTCGAGGCTGTGCGATTGCGTGTGGTCGGCGAGGTCTCCGAGGCTACCATCAAGCCCGGCTACAAAGCGATCTACTTCTCACTGAAGGACGGATCGGCGGTCATGCCGTGTCTCATGTGGCGCGATCAGTATGACGCCGCAGGCGTGAAGCTCGAAGACGGGCATCTGGTCGAGGTGACCGGCAACTTCACCGCCTACGCTCCCAAGGGGCGGATGCAGTTCCAGGTACGCTCGGTCACCATGGCAGGTGAGGGCATGCTGCGGCTCGAGGTCGCGCGGCTCGCCAGCGCCCTGAAGGCGGAAGGGCTGATGGCCGAAGCGCGGAAGCGTGCGCTGCCGTCGTTCCCGATCCGCATCGGTGTGGTCACCTCACCGCGCGGCAAGGCCGTCCATGACATCATCCGAACGCTGCGGCGTCGCTATCCGGTGGCCGAGGTGGTTCTCGCAGGTGTGCGAGTGGAAGGTGGCGGTGCCGCCGCTGAGATCGTCCGGGGCCTCAAGGCCCTCGCGGCGGAGCCCGGTATAGACGTCATCATCCTGGGGCGAGGTGGGGGAAGCTACGAGGATCTGATGCCGTTCAACGCCGAGGAGGTCGCTCGCGCGGTCGTTGCGTCCCCGGTCCCGGTCGTCACCGGCATCGGACATGAGCCTGACACGAGCATCGCGGACATGGTCGCCGATCTTCGTGCATCGACGCCGACGGCAGCTGCCGAGGCGGTCGCACCCGACACCGTCGAGGTCGCACGCGCCTTGGAGGAGCAAGGCTGTAGGGTCGGGCGCGCGCTGACGCATCGCGTCGCGGTCCTCGGACACCGGCTCGGACTAGTGGCGAACAGACCGGTCTTCGCATCCGCGGATGCCGTACTCGGTCAGCGTGCGCAGAGTGTGGACATGCTTGCGATCGGACTCGAGCGAGCCATCCCGTCGATGCTCGAGCGGCGGGCGGAGTCCGTCTCAGGTTCGCACGAGGCGCTGCAGCGCCTCGGACGACGGCTGCTGGAGCCTGCGGAGACCGCGCTGGAGCGAAGCAAGGAACGAGCAGTCGCAGCCGGCTGGGACGTGCTCGAACGAGCCGAACGCGATATCGGACAGAGTGCCGCGCGTCTCGAGGATCTTTCACCACTTGCGATACTCGGGCGTGGATACGCGGTATGTTACGAGCATGATGAGGCGATCCTTCGTTCGACTATGGGCGTGGCGCCGGGAGATCACGTGGATGTACGACTCGCCGAGGGGACCCTCGGCTGTATCGTCGAGACGCTTGGATCGGAGGAGTAGATGGCAGAAGAGGTCATCGCACCAGGGGCTATGACGTTCGGTGCGGCGCTCGCTGAGCTCGAGCAGATCGTAGGAGCTCTAGAGACGGGGCAACTGGAGCTCGAGGAGAGTCTGGAGCGGTATGAGCGCGGGGTGGCGTTACTGGCTGCGTGCCAGAAGAAGCTCACCGAGGCGCGACAGAAGGTGACAGCGCTCATCGGCGAACTCGAGAGCGACGATGACGAGGGGGGCGAAGTCTGATGAGTGACTGCGTGTTCTGTATGATCGCATCGGGCAAGATCCCGAGCACGATCATCTATAGTGACGACGATGTCGTGGCCTTCGATGACGTCGCACCTCAGGCTCCCGTGCACACACTGATCGTGCCGAAGGTGCACTATGGGTCCCTCGCCGACGATGTGCCCGACGCGATACTGCTTGCGCTCCTGCGGGCGGTTCCTGCGGTCGTCGAGGCCAAGGGTATCGCCTCGAGTGGGTACCGTGTGATCATCAACACTGGCGATGATGCCGGCCAGACGGTGCACCACCTGCACGTGCATGTGATCGGCGGACGCGCCCTTGGGGAGGGCATGGTTCGTCTCGCGGAAGGGGAGTAGCGCAATGGCAGCACGCCAGGATGTTTGTATCGTGGTCGACTCCACCGGCGATATCCCCAAGGAGGTCGCGGAGAGGTTCGATGTCACGGTCGTGCCGATGAGCGTGACCATTGAGGGTGAGACGTTCCTTGACGGCTCTTTGTCGCAGCGGGAGTTCTTCGATCGGATGAACGGATCGAAGGATCTTCCCACGACATCACAGCCGTCGGTCGGCACGTACGGAGAAGTATTCAGATCACGGCTCGAACACTACTCCGAGGTGGTCTGCTTCACCGTGTCGAACCGTCTTTCGGGCTCGCTCGAGTCGGCACTGGAGGCCGCACGTGCGTTTGACGGTCGAGTACACGTACTCGATACGCTCAACCTCTCGTGGGGGGAGGGCTGTCAGGCTGTCGAGGCGGCTCGTGTCGCTGCGGCGGGTGGATCCGTGGAGCGGATCAAGGCGCGCTTCGAGGAGTTCCGCGCCGGCGTGCACATGATCGTCGGGATCGACAGTGTCGAGAACCTGGCGAAGGGTGGCCGCATCGGTCGCGTAGCAGCGTTCATGGGTAGTCTGCTCAAGATGCGTATCACGTTCACGGTCACTGATGAGGGTACGTTCGAGCCCGTCGGTAAGGTGCGTGGAGCGATGGCCGGCCTGCAGTCGAGCGTTGACTGGATCGCGACGAGGATCGATGAACGGCGTCCAGCCGACTTCGCCGTGCAGCATGCGGTATCGCCGGAGAAGGCGGCGTGGCTCGAAGAGGCTATCCGTGCGCGGTTCAACGTCGGGGAGCTGCTCGTTGTGGAGGCAGGGCCTGTCATCTCGACCCACACGGGGAGCGGCTGGGGTATCACGGCAGTCCAGTCCTGAGTACTCCCGCAACGGAAACAGCCTCGACCTTCGGGTCGAGGCTGTCCTTATTCCTTCCCAGATTACCCCTGAGTCTTCAGGCGGCATGGCACGGCAGACTCGCCGAGCATCGGGATGCCGGTCGCCGATGAGCCGCAACCGCGGTGGGACGGATTCCCCGTGACACCGCATGTTAGGGAAGGGAAACTGTTACCTACACGCTACCCCCTCGTTGGCTGGAAAGCAATATCGCTCGCGTGACGAGCGCCACTGGCGTCTGTAGCCCTACCGTCCACCGAAACAGGGGAGCCGTTCGGCTGGCCTGACCGTGCATGGTGTCGTCGAGTGGCTACGATGGGTGCATGTTTGAGGGGCAGCATCGGCTATCCGCAGTATGTAAGTGGCCCGATAGACCGCATTCGCCGAGGAGAGGAGACCGACCCGATGACGGAATCGAACGCAATCGAGTCTTTGTCCCAGGAGTACCGTGTGGTGCAGCCACCCGCCAGGGTCACCGAGCGCGCACACATCCAGTCGATTGAGGAGTACGACGAGCTTTACCAGCGCTCGGTCGAGGACCCCGAAGGCTTCTGGGCCGACATGGCCGAGCAGATGCTCCACTGGGAGAAGAAGTGGCACACCGTTCTCGACTACGACTTCGACAAGCCTTACATCAAGTGGTTCGTGGGCGGCAAGACCAACGTCGCGTACAACTGCATCGAT
>JAVERH010000198.1:0-3286 GCA_034007245.1 Coriobacteriia bacterium
CCGTATGAGCTCAATGCGAACGCTTCATGCAAGGTTGATGGCTATGACCGGGTGGTGTCGGTTGACAGCCCGTTTCGCGAGCGAATCGCCTGGGCGTTCATGAACACAGCTGCTCGTCCCGGCATTCCGCAGATTGATCTTGATCGATGGGCGGCCATGTACACATGAGGGCACTCGACTTCTTCTGCGGTGCCGGTGGTTTCACCGCCGGACTGCGTCGGTCAGGAATCGAAGTCCTTGCCGGGATTGACGCAAACGAGAGCTGCAGAGATACCTACACGCTGAATAATCCTGGTTCGCAGTTCATCTGTGCCGACATCAGGAGTCTCGACGCCCGCGCTCTCAAAGCGGCGCTTCCTGAGGTTCGGGCCAACGATGATGATCTGGTCTTCGTCGGCTGCGCGCCCTGCCAGCCGTTCAGCCAACAGCGCCGCGCGACCAAGCCACACCCTGACGGGACCCTTCTCGGCAGGTTCGGGCTACTTGTGGACGAGTACCGACCGGGATATGTAGTCGTCGAGAACGTGCCCGGTATCGCCGCCGTGACAGGCAACAGCAGCTTCAACCGATTCGTCCGCATGCTAGAGCGGGCGAACTATTCGGTCGAGTGTGAGGTTCGTGACGCCAAGCAGTATGGCGTTCCGCAGTCGCGGAGACGTCTTGTGCTCATCGCATCTCGCGTGTGCGAAGCGTCACTGCCGACGCCGACACATGGACCGGGCCTGCTGCCTTGGCGCACCGTCAAGGACACGATTGCCAAATACCCGAGACTGGCGGCAGGTGCCACTTCTGCCAACACACCCAATCACCAGGCGTCGGCGCTGTCACCGCTGAACGCGAAACGGATGCGCAACACGCCGAAGGACGGGGGTAGCCGTGCGAGCTGGCCGGACTCGCTCGTGTTGGACTGCCACAAGAACGGGCACCGTGGCCATTCCGATGTGTACGGCCGCATGCGATGGGATCATCCTGCACCTACGCTCACCGGCCGATGCCATAGCATATCTAACGGCCGCTTCGGCCATCCGGAACAAAATCGAGCGCTGTCCCTCAGAGAGGCCGCAGCCCTTCAGACCTTCTCTGACGACTACAAGTTCTATGGCAGCATGCGTGGCATTGCTCTTCAGGTCGGCAATGCGGTTCCTGTCGACCTCGCTCATGTCCTCGGCAAACATCTGCTGTCCATGACGCAAGTCGAGGAGGGGTGATGGCGGACAGCCTGCTGCGGGTCCTGAGCCCCGAGGAACTTGACCGCATTGCCCGAATCGAGAACGACGGCTCGGTATCGCTCGACGTTGAATTCCTGGCAGACGTGATCGCGTCACAACTGGGGTTGCAGAATCTACACGTCGCCGTGTCTGACGCGGACTACCTGCAATAAGAAGACGCTTTGCATGAACCAAATACCCGCACGCTGCGGGGCATTTGGTGGGAACCGAATGGGGAAGACAGGCTGTGGTCGGCGGCTTCACGATCGACGGACGGGCCATGTCTCTCTCAACAGAAGGCGAACGCGATGCTCCTGTCGCAGAGAGCTCAGCCGTTCTGGAGAAAGCCACTCGTGCGATCGCTTCACAGTACGAATGCGCCGGACTTGTTGAGCCGGGCTTGCTTGCTGTTCCAGGCCCCGCAGGCGAGACGCTGGCTCGGGTCGTCGTTACGCGCGACCATCGAGTCCGGCGGCCGCAAGATCTGCTTTGCCCAGATGAACTGGTCCAGTTCCAGTCGGCCGAACTCGCTCTGGTGATTGTGCAGTTGATTGGCGGAGGCAAGGCGCTGGTGATCAAACACGGCGTCTAGGATACTAGGCGTCGGTGCCGACGGCCTTCAACTTTCCGGCTCTGCGCCGAGATTCGATGGCCGCCACCGCAGCTCGTGGCCCCTCGGCCGGCCAAGGCTCCCAAGAGACCAGCGTGTAGTACGACCTTGTGCGCTTCCCCTCTTTCCTGCGCGAAGCTCGGATGCGCCACCCGAGTGTTCGCAAGTCCCTGAGACGCCGCAGAGGATCGCCGGAGTTCTCCTCCCGAGCTATGACGGCTATGAGCTCGGCCGGGACAGGTTCACCCGCGAGCGCCTTGAGCATTTCGCCGATTCTGAGCTGCGGTTCAGGCAAGCCGATCGACACGCGAATCGCCTCGGCGTTCGGATCGAGCGACGAGACCCACGCTTGTTTCCCGTGGTTGTGGTATTCGCAGAGGGGCTGAAGATTCTCAAAGACGGTCTCGCCGCCCCACTCGACCGGGATCTTGTGGTCGATTACCAGTCTGACGTTGTCCTCGGCTGGTGACTTCCCGCACATTGCGCACCGATTGTTGTACGCGGCATAGAGTTCCGCCTCGACTCTCGAGCTGAGGGTTTCACGTTTCGGCTTACGCTTCTCGGGCGGCAGGAGCCCCATCAGTGGATACACCGGCAGCTGGCGGGGACGTCGCATCGCAGGAATCACGAACCAGCGGCGGAGCTCGCGCAGACGTCTCATAGACTGCGCATTGCGCGTGCCGGTTTCTGTCGCTATATAGTCCTCTACCTCAACGGCGGTCGGAGGATCATCAACTCGGGAGTGCAGATAGCCGTAGACGGCACGTTCTTCGGCGCCAAACTCGCCAACAAGAGCAGGGTCGTCGGGATCAAGCAGCTCGAGCAGTTCCGACATGAATTCGCCTCCATCTCGCCGAACAGTGCTTCTAGGGTCGTCGTTGAAGGGGACGTATGCAACATGGACATGATTGATGCCGCGCGCCGCAGCCGGAATATGGCGGCAATCAGGCGCCGAGATACAGCGATCGAGCGCGCCTTGAGATCCGCAATATGGTCAGCGGGGCTGCGCGGCTACAGGGTTGATTCGGCGAAGATTCCGGGCCGACCCGATGTGTCCTTCGGCCGGGCACATGTTGCAGTCTTCGTTGACGGCTGCTTCTGGCACCGCTGCCCACAATGCTACCGGGAACCCAAGAGCAACACGGACTACTGGCGCGACAAGATTGAGCGGAATGTCGCAAGAGACAGGACCGTTGACGAGAAGCTGCTCGAAAGTGGCTGGACCGTGATCCGGCTATGGGAGCACGAGGTTGAGCGCGACCTTGGAGAGTGCGTAGCCCACGTCGCGAAAGCGGTCAGACGATGCTGACAGAATCGGCATCCGCAGTCTCGAGCGCACTCCTGATCGCAGTTCCCACTGCTTCGGCTACTTGAGGCGGGAACGCATTTCCAACCTGACGGTAAGCAGCTGTCTTCCTGCCGAAGAACTCCCAGTCGGTGGGGAATCCCTGTACCACGGCGGCCATGC
>JAVERH010000199.1:0-3236 GCA_034007245.1 Coriobacteriia bacterium
TTCGATCGCTCGGACTCAAGCTGCGCATCTCGGCGGAATCGGTCTAACAAGCGCATCCAGCAGAACGCCAGGAGCGATAGACTGAAGCAAGCGCAAAGCGTCTGCTGATGCGCAAACACGTTAGGCGGGCCAACTCCTCGGCGCTCCATCAAGCCTAATCCGCCACACGGCACGGAAGCGTCCACGCCATCGTCGGCACCCCGGATTCCTTCTGGGCACCCGCTCCTGACACATCGGCGTGCCTATGTCCGCTTGCCATCATCAAGGCCCGGCTGACCGTCCGGAGTGGGTGCTCCCATCAAGCCGGTTCCGTGAGGCGGCGCGAGGACACGTCGCAATCGTCTCGGTTCGTGGGGCGCTCGCGAGGCTTTGCTCCGCACTCTCGCGCGCGCCGGCATACGTGTGGCCACACTCTCGGGAAGAGGCATGAGCCAAGATGCGGCGATCCTTTGTCGGCACATCCACCGGTGCGCACGTCTTTGGGTTAAGGCTATGGAAAGGGCGGTCGTGCGCACGTCGTCGGCGACTGCGCGGCGCCGCCTAACAAGGGCGTCCAGCTGACGCGACAAGCGCTAGAATGAGTGGGAGAAGATGGGCGCGCAGCTGACGCCCATTCACGTTAGGCAGACCACGGAGCGACTTGGGGGCAAGGTAACAACATGCCAGATGTGAACTCGCGCCGGGAGGAAGCATCCGGATCGGATGACAGCCGCCTCCCGAATTCCCCCATTCCGGGCGACAACCCAATCCGTAGCTCGAGCCAAGACACCCTGGGTCGAGATGGTGCTGCTCACGCCTTTGCGCGGCACGTGTTGGTCATCGACGCTTCCGAAGGGGCGGTCGTGGCAGTCCTAGGCGAATGGGGCTCGGGCAAGACCTCGTTCGTCAACCTGGCCCGCACTGAGTTCGTGAACCAGGGCGTGACGGTTCTCGACTACAACCCTTGGATGTTCAGTGGGTCGGAGCAACTTGTCGAGAGCTTCTTCATTGAGCTGTCTGCACAAGTGAAGTTGCGCCCTGGATTCGGCGACCTCAGCAGCCAGATCGAGGAGTACGGTGAAGTCTTCTCCGGCATGGGCTGGCTTCCCGTCGTCGGTCCTTGGATTGAGCGGACCCGCGGGGTTGCGAAGGTGCTCGGAAAGGTTCTCCAGAGGCGGAAGGAGGGCATCGGGGGCCGTCGTCAAAAGCTAGAGTCAACACTTCGGGAGCTCGACAAACCCCTGGTTGTGGTTCTGGACGATATCGACCGACTCAGCACTGCTGAGATCAGGGATGTGTTTCGTCTGATTCGCCTCACCGCCAGCTTCCCAAACCTCATCTACGTGGTTGCGTTTGATCGCGCGCGTGTTGAACAGGCGCTGTCGGAAGAAGGCGTTCCCGGTCGCCTGTACCTCGAGAAGATCATCCAAGTAGTGGTGGACTTGCCAGCGATTCCTGACTCCGTGCTCAATCGTCAGGTGCTGAGCGCAATCGACGCGGCACTCGTTGGGGTCGACAACCCCGGACCCTTTGATGAGCAGTTGTGGCCAGACGTCTTCATGGAGATAGTCCGGCCGCTCCTGCGCAACATGCGTGATGCGCGTAGGTACGCTGCCGCAGTTTTCGGGACATCCAGAGTCATGGATGGCCAAATGGCGCTCGTCGACTTGCTTGCGATGGAAGCTGTCAGGGTGATGCTCCCGGAGGTGTATCTCCGGTTGCAGGGCGCAGTCGATGCGCTCACCTCGACATACACGCCGGCGTACGGGCCTGATCTTGAATCAGCTCGGCTGAAGGGCAAGATTGATGAGATCATCGCGGTGGCCGGAACCAAAGATGCGGTCGCTCGAGCCATGATCAAGCGGCTCTTTCCCGCCGCCGACCGCCATCTTGACGGAAGCAACTACACGGCGGACTGGAAACAGACTTGGCGCCGGGAGCGCCGTGTCGCCCACGAGGATATCTTGCGGCTTTACCTCGAACACACCGCAGGCGAGGGGCTGCAGGCTTTCAACGACGCGGAGCGCGCCTTCGCGCTGATAACCGACGCCGCTGCGCTTGAGGGCTATCTTCGCTCGCTCGATCCAGAACGAATTCAGGACGTTGTCGGTGCGCTCGAAGCATTCGAGGAGAAGTTCGGCTGCGGTCATATCGTCCCGGGGGCGACCGCCTTGCTCAACGTGCTTCCTGATCTTCCTTCCCGGCAGAGGTCGATGCTCGAGTTGGACACGCGAATGACGGTGATTCGGGTGGTCTATCGCCTCGTCCGTTCCTGCAAGGAGCCTGATGCTCGCGAAGCGGCGGTAAGGCAAACGCTCTCGAACGTGACGACGCTGTCCTCCAAGCATGCCTTGATTATGCTCGTGGGCTATCGCGAGAACGCTGGTCACAAGCTTGTGACGGAGGCAGTTGCCGCGGAGCTCGAGCGAGACTGGCGTGTCGAAGTCCGCGGCGCATCCGCAGATACCCTGAGCAAGCAATGGGACCTTCTTCGCGTGCTGTACGCAGTCGCCAATGGCGCGGAGGAGACAGAGACCGTCATGGCCCTGCCTGACTCTTCGCAACTCACACTTGCTCTGCTCGAGTCGGCATACAGTGAGTCCATGAGCCAACAAATGGGGAGTCGCGCAATCACACATAAGCCTCGCCTCGCTTGGGACGTTCTTGTTCAGGTGTGCGGCGACGAGGAGACCCTGTTGAGCAGACTTGCGGTTCTGAAGGCGACAGCTCCGGCTGGATTCGACGAACTGCTGGATCTCGCGGACAAGTACGCCAACGGTTGGCGCCCGAAGGACTTCGGCGATGAGGAATAGCTTGCTGAGGGGCAAGCGCGTCCGACGCCGCAAGGCTGCCTAACCCGCGCTTTCACCAGACGCGCGCATGGTTGTGTACCCTGTAGGCACAAGCGCGCTGGTGAAGCGCAAACACGTTAGGCGCAGCGTAGTCTGTGGTACCATTGGTTGTACCTTAGGAGGTGCTTCCAATGAGTGCTTTGCCCGCCATCATCCCTATCTCGGACCTGCGGCAGGACACTGCCGGCGTCATTAGGCGTGTCGTCGCCACTGACCAGCCGGTGGTGATCACGCAGCGCGGTCGTGCCTCGGCAGTGCTCGTCAGCGCTGACGCGTACGAGCGCACTCAGTACGAAAACGACCTGCTTCGCGTGCTCGCCCGTGGCGACGCAGAGATGGCCGCCGGACTCGGCCGCGATGCGGACGACGTACTGGCTGAGGCCCGCGCCCTGCTCGGGCAGGAGG
>JAVERH010000200.1:0-3210 GCA_034007245.1 Coriobacteriia bacterium
TCGCCCTGGACGGGTACCATAACCGGGCCGGTCTGTGCGACTGCCATCACTGCTGGTGTGATCGTGGATGGCAGAACTGGCACCTGCGCGGCGAGTGCTGTCGCACCCATCGCGAAGACCAACCCCGTTACGAGCGCCCCGACCAAAGCGGCGCGTCGAAACGGCCCATGCCTACTACTCATACCGTACCTCCCTGCTCTCGACGACAGGCAGCGCCCCTCCCAACAGGAGCGCTCACCTTCGTTAATATACGCTTATCATGCGACATGTCCACAACTTGTTTGCGGGTGGCCGAAGTCGTGTGTCTCGGGAAATCGCCCAGAAAACGCCTGCTCACAGGCTTATCGACATCCTGCGGTTCGTGGCTCTCCGGGGGACAGCTCTGGCCCGAAACCATCACACACCGGCCCCGATGTGAATGCTGATACGCCTGGATGGTCATCGCAGCCAAGAACACAGAGCAGGCCGGAGATTCCGGCCCGCTCTATACATCATGCTCGGCAGTGTCCTCCGCGCAGACCGCGCCACGTGCGGTCCTTGCCGCCGCCGCATCCCCGAATACGGATAACTTCGCGAGGTCTCCGACGGATGCGAAAACCGTAACCTTCGCTACTGGATCTGGCCTTCGACTCCACCGATGTAGCCCGCGTGGATCGTGTCGAAGACCGTCGGGATCCCCACGAGGCAGAACAGGGCGATCGGCATGGCCGCGACGGCGTACCACGCGAGCTTCTGACCGGGTATGCGGAGCATGTATCGCAGGTGCAGATAGATCGCGTAGATGATCCAGACGATGAGGCTCCACGTCTCGATCGGGTCCCAGCTCCAATAGCGACCCCAGGACTCCTCGGCCCAGATCGCACCGGTCACGATCATGATCCCCCACAGGAGGAACCCGGCGAGCACGAAGCGGCCAACGAGGTCATCGACGATCTCCTGACTTGGCAGATTGCGAAGGCGCCGCGCCCAGACACCGTCCTGGGACCGCGCCCTGATCAGATACGCGATGGCGTAACCGAACGAAATGGCGAACGCCGCGAAGGCCAGGTTCGCGAAGGCGACGTGGATGTACAGCCAGTAGCTGGCGAGCGACGGCGTGATCGGAAAGTCCGCCTTGGACGCGAGCATCGCGGCACCGAGCATCAGGGTCGCCACCGGCATGATCCCGATGCCTGTCGTCAGGAGTCGCCGGTTCCTCCAGGTAGTGAACACGAACAGCGCGACGGTGCACAGGGTGAGTGCGTTCGCGAGCTCGTAGTACCCGATGTAGGGGCCATGACCCAGCCGGACCCAGCGCACCCCGACCGCGATGAGCTGAGGGACGAGGCCCGCTGCGGTGACGAGAAGCGCCTGGTTCGTCAGGCGTTCCTTCTCGAAGATGACGCCGAAGACGAACATGATCGTGGCGACCACATAGATCACGACTGTGACCCACATGGCAATGATTTCTGCCGTCACTCTCTCTCGTCTCCTTCTCCACTGAGCGCTCGAGTGAGCACGTTGACGATGTCGGTCCGGGTCGCTGGCGCGTGGCGCCACAGCCGCATACGCACCGCCAGAGCGGCGGACGCACCCCGGTCCATGGGCGCCACGAGCACGAACTGCTGCCTGGTGAACACGGTCACGGACAGCGCGAGCACCGCCAGGACCATGCACCCGTAGATGAACGGGATCGTCCAGTCATCAAGGATCGATAGTCGCGAATACCACCCGACATCCACGACCCGCAGCACCATGTCCTCGGGAACCTCGACAGTCTCACCCTGACTCACGAGCGAGTCACTCATCACTGTGTCATCCGGCCTCATCACCACAAGCCGTGCCGGAGAGTCCTTGGGAAGCCACTCAACGAACTGCCCGTTCTCCGCCACAAGTGGCACGGTTGCGTGAACGAGGGCGACCGTCGCTCCCGATTCGCCGAAGACCGGTACCGCCCCGAGAGGGATCGTTCCATCAGGCGCGGTCTGGTCGAAGTCGACCAACTGAGCCGCGCGTCCGATCTCCACGCCGCTGGTGTCCTCAAGCGACAGGTGTACCGCCAGTCCGTATGCCGGAGCGCTGACAGACAGCGATCCCAGGTGCAGCATCTTGTTCGGGTACACGGGTTGCGTCTTGAGGACGTTCCCCTCGGCATCCAGGATAGAGACTGTGGGCACCGGACCGCGATCGATGCCGCCGGCGGTGAACCTGGGCTCGAAGTCATCGAGCCGGAAGCTCCTGGCGACCCCGTCCCAGCTGTGCCAGGGCCCCTCATCCAGGCGCCCGTAGGACTGCGGGGCATCAGGCTTCACTTCGCCGACCGCGAGGCCGATCAGTCCGTCTGAGCGCACGAGGCTGCCGATCAACACGAACAGCATGATTCCCACAAGCGCCCAGTGGAACACCGGGCTGCCCCAGGGGGCGATCCAGGACGATATGGACGACAGAGCGCCGCCGGAGCTGCGTGTCCTGAAGCCGAGCTGCCGCAGCTCGTCCTCGGCCACAGAAAGGGCTCGTGCGCCGTCCATGCCGGGAGCAAGCTCGATCAGCACATCATGGGACTCGACAAGCTCCGACGCACCCAGACGGGCGGCGTCCCGAAGCGCGCGGGATCGCTTGATCGCCACTCTGGTCCGCTGCCACGAGCAGAGTACGGTGGAAAGAGCGAGCAGCCCCACGACCACCTGGAAGACCGTCCCGGTGAATGCCTGGTGGAGCCCCACGGCCTCGGCTATCGGGGCGACGGCCGGATTGGCCTCCGCCCACCGCAGCGCCCTGCCGAAGGTGGGATCGCCCTGTGGAACGATGGTAGCGGCGATCGACCACAGGGTGATGAAGCCCAGAACGGCACTGACGAACCAGGCGGATGTGGTGAAGCGAACCGCGCGCCGAAGGAACGACATCATTCGGATTCGCCAACGCTTCCGAGTTTGACTCTGTCCACAACCCAGCCGGCGTCAGTCAGGATCAGCGAGTAGACGTTCTCGAACTCCGCCTCATGCGGGCCGTCGATAGTCTTTCCCGGTTCGGTCGTGGAGACATACCGGTACGCCCAGCGCTCCGACGTCGCGATCGTTGCAGTAGAACCCTGGATGTCCTCGTCGTTGAACGTCAGGGAGATCAGCGACTGGTCGATCAGGCGGTCCTTCTGGATGTTGTACTCGTTGTAGGCATCGACCCTCACGACCTCGTACTCGCTCATGGTCGGCTCCGCGAAGGCGGGCTGCGCCG
>JAVERH010000201.1:0-3204 GCA_034007245.1 Coriobacteriia bacterium
AGCGACCCATCGCGAGAGCAACGCATCCGGGCATCCGGGCCGCCTCACGCACCGCACGATCGGTCTGGTTGGGGTCGGCGGGCACGATGACCCGCCACCCGAACATCGACCGGAACGCGCCGACATAGTCCAGACACTGGTGAGTCTTCCCGTCTTCACCGACATCGAGTCCGCAGTGTGTGACCGCGAGCTTGAGAGCTGCCTCGTTGATGTCGTTCAGCCGCTGTTGGTTGTACACCTCATCGACCCCGAAGACACCGAAGTCCGAAAAGAACGTGAGCACATCCGAAACCGACAGCGCGCCCGCCACCGCAGCCGCGTTGTGCTCCCCCACGCCGGCCTGGATGAAAGCGTCCGGCCGGGCGGCGGCGAACGCGCCGGTCTTCACGCTCACCGCGAGATCGCAGTCTAGGACCGCCATCGGGGTCAAGGGGTTGGCTGCTTCGATGTCGGCAAGTGCTGTTCCCCACGCCGAGCGGTTATCCGTATGCTTCTCGCGCGTATAATTCCGGGGCGCCCCCTTGTCGATATCAAGAAGTCCGGGTGCCTGATGCAGCCCAGGTGTCATCGTCATGCCGGCACGGCGACCTCTTGCAGCTTCAAGCATCGGCTCGACACCGAGCTCGATACACGCTCGCATATACTCTTCGACTGTCAGACCACGCCCGTGGAACTCCGGGTCGCCCTCCATGAACGACACACCCTTGCCGATGGTCGTATGCGCGATGATCGCGACCGGTTGGAACGTGTTCGCAACGCCTTCGGCTATAGCGGCGTAGACCGCCCCGAAGTCGTGTCCGTCCACCTCGACGACTCCCCAGCCATCTGCGGCGAACCCGTCGGCGATGTTCACGGGCATCACATCGACCGTCTGCCCCGAGATCTGAATACCGTTGCAGTCGACGAGCACAGTCAGATCGTTCAGCCCTTCCTTGACGGCCATCCGACGAGCCTCCGCGACCTGTCCTTTGTGCTGCTCTCCGTCACTCATGACGACGAACGTCCGGTAGCCGTGACCGGTGATACGCGAACCGAGCGCGAAACCAACGCCCGCCGAAAGCCCCTGTCCGAGGTTGCCGGTACCCCATTCGACACCGGGGACCGAACGCTCCACATGGCCTTCGAAGATGCTGCCTGCCTGCCTGAAATGCGCGACTGCATCCTCGAGCGAGAAGAACCCTGCGTCCGCAAGCGCACAGTACACGCCCGGTGAGGTGTGCCCGTGACTCACCACGATGCGATCGCGCCCGGGCGCACGCGGGTGCCCGGGCTCGATCGACGCGAAATGGGTCAGTGTCAGATACAGTTCGAGCGAGGACATCGAGCCACCAGGGTGCCCGGAAGCTGCGAGTGTGGTCATCGTAAGAATGGCACCCCGGAGCAGGCGGGCATGATTCTCGAGTTCGGCACGCGTCGTGTCGTCCAGTGTCGGAAGTGCGAATCCCCGCTCCATCATGGTGGCTCCTCCTGTGAGAACACGTCCGTCAGGTGTTTGCCGCTACACTGGAGGATACCCGAACCCACCGACCAAGGAGTGGTCATGCACGATCTACGTCGTATCGCCGAGGAGGCCGCCCGGGCCGGCGGCGCGGTCCTGGCGGCTCAGGCCGGAAACGTCACCGGTATCCGGACCAAAAGCAGTGCCACAGACATGGTGACCGCAGCCGACATCGCCTCGGGCGTGGCGATCGTCCGGGCGATAGCCACAGCCGATGCCAGTGCCCGCTTCGTGGTAGAAGAACCCGAGGTCTACGAGCTCGCCGGGGTCACATGCGGAGAGCTCGACGATAGCGAGGTGTGGGTCATCGATCCTCTCGACGGCACGACCTCGTTCATCCATGCCTACCCGTGCTATTCGGTGAGCATCGCGTGTCTGCGCGATGGACGCCCGGTGGCGGGCGCCGTCTACAACGTCCCCACTGGAGAGATGGCGTCTGCAAGCGCAGGCGACGGCGCGTTCCTCGACGACATGCGCCTCATCTGTGAGGGCGCCACGGAGATGAGCCATGCGCTCATAACGACAGGCTTCCCATACGATCGTGGAGCGCCGCTCGATCGACAGCTACGCATCTTTGCCGAGGTGCTCCGTCCTGCTCACGACATCCGACGCGACGGCTCGGCCGCCATCGACCTGTGCAACGTCGCCATCGGTCGCACCGACGGGTTCTGGGAGACGGCGCTCAAGCCCTGGGACATGGCCGCAGGCGTGCTCATCGCCGAGGAGTCGGGTGTGATAGTCACCGATCTGAATGGCGCACCCTGGACGACCAGCACCTGCGATGTCCTGGCAGCCAACGCTGCCCTACACCCTACCCTGCTCGAGCTCATCTCCCGCGCGGAGGCGCAGTCTCTTCCACATAGGTGACCCCAAGATCGCCTAGGACCTTGTCCACTGCGCGCTCACCGCTCTCGATGCAGTTGGGGATACCGACGCCCCTGAACGCACCGCCCGCCAGCCCGAAACCGGATATCTCGCCGGTCTTACGCTCGATCTCGTCGACGCGATCGAGGTGTCCGATGGTGTACTGAGGCATACCGCCGTTCCAGCGGAATACACGCGTGAAGATCGGCGTGGCCTCCGGCCGTACTTTCAACAGCTCGACAAGCTGTTGACGTATGGTCTCAACGAGCTCCTCATCGGGAGCGTCAAGCAAGTGCTGGTTCTGGGGGCCTCCGATGAACCCGCGAAGCAACACGCGCCCCTCAGGTGCACGGTCGGGCCACTTCGATGACGAGAGCGTCACCGCAAGCAGCGGCCGATCCTCGACGACCGGCGATAAGATGCCGAACCATTTCACGTCGAACGGGCAGTCCTCCGAGCGAAACGCCATCGACACTGTCGCCGATGACGAACATGGAATCTCGCCCAGCAGGCCGGCGATGGACTCATCCACGTCGCGCACGAGCCGCGTAGCCGTCCACGCCTCGGTGGCGATGATGAGCGCATCCCCCTCGATGATGTCACCGTTCTCCAGCGTCACGCGCCATCCATCGGCCGAACGCTCGATGATCGTAGCGGCGATCCCCGTGATGATGCGCTCGCGACCCACCGCATCGGCCATGCCGTTGGGAAGATCCTGCATACCCCGACGGAAGGTGTTGAAGAACGCCCAGGGCTTTGCTCCCGGCTTGGGCGGATACTTCCTCTTCATCTCTTCGCGCTTCTTCCGCTGGTCCAGGAAACCGCGGATCAGCGACCCGAAC
>JAVERH010000019.1:0-21492 GCA_034007245.1 Coriobacteriia bacterium
GGCTGTTACTGTTAAGGTACCCAACGCAGGCGATAAACGGTAGTCGTAGTACCGTTTTAGTCGATCCGGCTGGCACGTCATCTGCTCTGAGTCTATACTGCAAGGCCCGCTAGACGTTGAGGAGTCCGGCGGAAGCACCTTTACATACCTCACCTTCCGGGGGCGACTGGTTTCGACACGGAAGTTCTGAGGGGAGAAGCAGGCCGAGGTCGCCTTACCTCGTTAAACAGGGGCAAACGACGCTCAAACGTCGACAATAACTATGCTCTCGCTGCCTAAATAGTGCAGCGACGTCTCCCGGTGCGCGTCCCCGTCACCGGATCTGACGTCACTCAGGGGACTGCCGCATAAGACGTAGCCGGTATGCTTGTGCGAAAGACCGAACCAGCTAGGAAAGGGCACGCTCGTCACACCGTGTCGCCCCGACCGAAACCTAAGATGTGACTGAGCCTGGAGATGCTCCCCGGGGGACTGTCGTGGACCGGAGTTCGATTCTCCGCGCCTCCACCACAAGAGACCACGCGCTCGTCCGCTTACGCGGGCGGGCGCGTTCGTGTGAAGTCACCATCTTGCTTTCCGACGACTTACTCGAACGTCTCGAAACGGAGGCACGGGGTCTCGGTATCCCGCGCAGCGAGTTCGTGCGGGAGTCGCTCACCATGCATCTCGGCAAGCCGGCCGGAGAGCGGTAGGCAGTATCGCGCGCCCTGTGTGCATTCTAGGCGCGCTTGCACCTGCGTGCGCTGAGCCCCTGGGCTACTCCTCGCGGGGGTCGACTCTTCCACGAGCGCGTTTCACCCGCGCGTGACGCCGCTTCGACTCCACCTGCCGGATCTTAGCGCCCCTGCTCTTCCGTGTGGGCACTCGCTTTGGCGCATCGAGCGCGGTGTTGTGCTCTTCTAGCCGCTGCCGTAGTCGCTCGATGCAGGCTCGCTTGTTCTGCAGTTGGCTGCGCTCTCGCCGACCCACGATCGTGATGCCGCTCGGCAGATGTTTGAGTCGTACGGCACTGTCGGTAGTGTTCACACCCTGGCCTCCCGGGCCGGTGGCGCGAAAGGTCTGTACCTCGCACTCGGCAAGGAGCGCGTTGTCGTCGGTGGGGATGTAGTAGCGGGTGTCCATACGCCCATGATACCCGCAACCTGTGGCATACTCCGTTCATGCAAGAAGACACGCGATACGGCTTCCCCTTTGAGGCGTGGGAGGCGGCGAAAGCCCAGGCCAACGCCCTGCTTGAGCAGGTCGCGCGTGACCGGGGCACGATTACCTATGCGGAGATCTGCCGCAACGTCGAGGCGATCGAGCTCAAGCCGTTCTCGTGGGCGATCATGGGATTCCTGAACGAGATATGTACCGAGGCTGACGCTGCACATGGCATCATGCTCGCTTCGCTTGTCGTGCGCGCCGACACCGGGATGCCGGGCAACGGATACTTCCGTAACGCGGCGCGCCTCGGGCGGGATGTCTCCGACCCCGATGGCTACTGGCATTCCGAGGTGGAGCGTATCTACGACGTCTTCTCTTCCGAAAGGTAAGCGATGCCTGAGTTCTTGAGCGGTCTGCCCGAGTGGTTGAAGTACGTGGCCGTGTCGTGGCTTCCCACGATCGAGCTGCGTGCTGCGATCCCGTGGGCGGTCAGTGCCGGCGAGCAGGTGTACCTGCCGATCATCTATCTGGCAAGCCTCGCGATCTTCTGGCCTGGGTACTACTTTCTCGAGTTCGTCTACAAGCGGTTCCCCCAGCATGGCTGGCTCCATCGCAAGTTCGAGAAGATCCGCGCCAGGGCCCACCCGCTTGTCGAGAAGTACGGGTTCATCGGATTGGCGCTGTTCGTCGCTGTGCCGCTGCCAGGAACGGGAGCGTATGCCGGAACAGCCGCTTCATGGTTGCTCGATATAGAACCGAAGCGCGCGTTCCTTGCCGTGTCCGTCGGTGTGACGAGTGCGTTCTTCATCGTATGGGGCCTGTCGGAGGCCGTCGGCTTCGGAATCCGAAGCTTCTAGTGAGGGACTGTCTGCCTGTCAGCGGTTCGCCGTTCGCGTTCGGGCTCACGTTCGTCCCGCCCGATGTGTTGGACGCTACCGAGGGTGTGACTGCGGTCGAGCCCGCCGGGCGCCTCGTGGAGGCATGTGTGGCACTCGGCGCCTCTTTCGCATTCGTGCCGTCCGGTGAGTCGTGGGCCGAGGATGCGGCCGTGGCACTCGCCGGGCAAGGCGTGGCGGTCTTCTGGGTGGTGGACGGCCCGCTGTGGCCGGTCATTCTGGAGTACGGCGAGCTGGAGGGACTGCGTGCCACCCTCACCGACCCCGAGAGGGTAGGTCTTGCGATCGACGCGCGGATGGATGGCGTGCTGGATCGGATCGCGGCCGGCGCGCACCTCGGTGTCCGTGCGATCGTGCTTGCCGAGGACCTTGCGGGTACGAGCGGCCCTCTCGTCGCCCCGGACTTCGCGATCACAGAACTGCTGCCGAGGTACGCCCGCATAGTGCACTCGGCGGGTGCACTCGGTCTGTGTTGCATCCTGCACTCCGATGGCGATATACGTCCGCTGCTTCCAGCAATCGCGCGCGCAGGCTTCGTGGCTGTGCATGCAGGGGGTGGGCTCGACTTCGAGCGGTTCGACAGGCTCTTCTGGGCCGCGCGTGATGTTCATCTCGCGTTCATCGGCGGCCTGCTCACGGGTGAGCTCGGTAACAAGGCGAGGGCTGTGGCCATCGGAAGTACGATCGGTGTGATCGCAGAGGCGGGCGGGCTGCTCGTTGCCGACGATGGTGGGATCACTACGTACGAGGAGATGCGGGGACTGATCGCTGCACTTCAGGCCGCGCGACCTCTCTAGCGTCCTTGTCGCTCCGGGAACGGTCGAGGGCGCCGGTCTCCCGACGCCCTCGACACCACGCACTCACAGCGGGAGACGTACTACTCCGCTACCTCGGCGGCCTTCTTCTGGTTGCCCGGTAACGGCATAGCGGCCACCACAAGGTCGATGACCTGCCAGATCTCGAGTCCGAGTCCATGGACTTCGTTGAGTTCCTCGATCTGCAGTCGGCAGTTCTCGCACGGGCACGCGAGCACGCTCGCGCCACTTGCTTTCAGCTGCTCGACCTTTTTTATGCCGGATCTCAGGCGGACGTCCTTGAACTCCTCCATGGCCACGATCCCGCCGCCGCCGCCGCAGCACCACTGCTCTGCGCGGTTGGGGGTGAGGTCCACGAAGTTGTCGGTCACCGCCTTCACGATGTCACGCGGCTGCTCGAACTTGCCGCCGTTGCGGCCGAGCTGGCAAGGGTCGTGGTAGGTGACCTTGCCCTCGATGCGACCCTTGTCCACCGTGATGCGGCCGGACTTGATGTAGTCGTCCACCTTCTCGAGGATGTGGCTCACCTTGAAGGGCATCGGCTCCTTGCTCCACGCCTCGTAGAAGAACTCCGCGACACGGTATGCGTGACCGCACTCCGGTACGACGATCTCCTTCACGCCAAGACGGACGGCCTCGTCGATGTAGCGCTTCGTGATGATGCGCGCCTTTTCGGTGTCTCCATAGAAGAAACCGTAGTTGGCGGCCTCGAACATCGAGATCGTCCAACTCTCGCCGGCCTCTTCGAAGATGACGGCAGCCGGGCGGATTGAGTGCGCGCCCGCGAGTGCGACATACAAGATGTCGGCACCCTCCTTGTTGACATGCACCTTGTGCTCCGGGTTACCCGTGATCGCACGGACCTCCTCGGAGATGTCCTCGAACCCGCTCAGCATGACGCCCTCGAACATCGCGGCGTTGTCGCCCTTGAAGATGGCGGCATCGGCAAGCTGGCCGAGCATCTCGTTCCCGCGGCCGGCAGCTATGAGGATCGCCTTGGCCACCGAGAGTATCCATGCGGTGTCGATCGAGAAGGGGCAGTAGTACATACAGCGACGGCAGCCGGTGCATGCATACGCCGAGTCGTAGAGTTCGTCGAGCAGATTGTCGTCGGGTTCGCGTGCTTCGTAGAGAGCAGGCACGAAGCGCCCGGCCTTGTCGAAGTACTTCTTGTAGATCTGGCGGATGAGCTCCGCCCGGCGGGCGGGGAGGTACTTGATGTCACCGGTGCCCACGTACTGGTGGCACGCGTCCTTGCAGATCGAGCAACGCGCACAGATGTCGATGTACTGCTTGAGCTGGCGGTTCATCTTTTTGTCGAGGACACCGGTGAGGGTGGTGAGCTGCTGTGCGTCCATGCTACTCACTCCTCACAAGGTTGGATGAGAACGCGCCGATGGCATGAACCATCTTGCTGAACGGGAAGTAGATGAGGAACAGGTCGGTGAACAGCATGTGGGTGCCAAGCGAAAGACCCGTGTTGGATCCGATCATCTCAACAGGAATCACAGGCTTGAGTGCGAGGATGCTGTTGAACCACACTCGGTAGGTGTCAGCCTCGAGGTTGCCGACGAAGCGCATGTGGTCGCCCATCAGGACGACACCTAGCAGCAGCGTCAATAGCAGGTAGTCTTCAGGTACCGAGAGGTTCTTGTAGGCGCCAAACGTGCGTCGGGCGATCCAGAACAGGATACCCACGAGCATCATGATCCCCGCGATGCCTCCCGCGATCGTCGCCAGGGCCTCCATGCCTTCTTCTCCAAGAAGTTCAGGTAGGAATGGATACTCTATGACGATGTGCAGGTGTCCGATCGCCACTGCGAGCGCGGCAACGTGGAACATGAACGCGAACCCCCACATGACCGGAGCGATCTTCGCCGACTGCGGAGCGATGAAGGTGTCTTTCATGAGCTTGCCGAAACGACCGACTTTGGTCTTGGGCTTGGGGAACATACCGAGCCGAACGGGCGACTTCGGTGTGGTGGACCACTGATAGATGCGCCACGCCATGCCGCCGATGAACACGGCGAGGGCGAGGTAGACACCCCAGATCGATGTTATCCAGAGGTACGTTTCCATGATCAGCAGAAGCCCCTTACTACTTGAGTCGCTTGACGAGGAAGACGAACTCAGAGCCTTCCTTGCCGGCGGACACGACTTCGTTGCCGGTCGACTGCGCCCATGCGGGGATATCGGCCATGGCGCCCGGGTCGGTCGCGACGGCGCGGATGATGCCGCCGACTTCCACATTGTTGATGTTCTGGCTGACTTTCACCATCGGCAGCGGGCATAGGAGGCCCTTGAGATCCAGTTCCAGGTCGATCTTGACGTCGTCAGACATGATGGTTCCTTTCTGTCAGTCACGCGCCGGGTGACGCGTGAGCTACTGCTGCTGTCCGTCGTCGAGCGGTCGGATACTTCCTATCCTGGTAGTGCTAGATGAATAGCTGGATGTCCGCGTTCTGCGCCTTCAGCAGGAAGAAGCCGACGCCGACGGGATCCTTGACTTCATCGATGAAGGCCTCCTGCGGGATCTCCATTACGTCCATCGACATCTGGCAGGCGTACAGCCCGACGCCGAGCTGCACTGCGAGATCGCGCATCTCGGGGAGCGTTTGGACGCCGTGGGACTTCATCATCTTGTTGAACATCCATCGGCCCATGCCGCCGAACGCGAACTTCGAGGGGTGGGACTTCTCGATGCCGCCGCCGTACATCAGACCGATCATCTTGCCGAAGAACGTCTTACCGGTGCGGACGTTCTTCTTCAGTGCCCGCAGTCCCCAGAATGTGAAGAACATCGTCACATCCATACCCATTGCGGCTGCGCCGTTCGCGATGATGAAAGCGCCCGTCAGTTTGTCGAAATCGCCGCTCATCACCACCATCGCAAGGCTCTTCTTGCCGTTCTCGTCCACCGTTGCCTCCTTCTGCCTGTGTTCTTGCGATCTTCGCGGCTGTGTCGCAGTCGCGCTTAACTCTCGTTTACGCCTGCGGCCACGTCTTTCCGGTCGCCGATGATGTCTTGCATTACCTCGGTGATGAGGTCGAACGCCTGGATGATCTTGGGGTTCGTGATGGCGTAGAAGACATGGTTCCTTTCGCGGCGCGTGCGGACCACACCGGATGAGCGGAGGATGGCAAGGTGTTGGGAGAGGGTGGCCTGGGGGATCGAGGTCAGTTCCTGGATCTCCGTGACGGTGCTTTCGCCATCACGGAGCGCGTTCAAGATCATCTGTCTCTTAGCGTTTGCGAGTGTCTTACACAGATCCGCGTGCAGGCAGAAGAACTCACTTTGGTCCACGATGTCTCCACTACATTCGAATATGCGCATATAGCCTTGAGAAGAGACTAAGGGAACTTAAGAGACAACGCAAGGATTATTAAGGATATTTCTTGAGAGAGTCCGGAAGATGGTGGGCCCCCATTTGCGAATCGCAAGTATCCGCAGGCTTGAGCACCGCCTGCGACGTGCTACGATTGTCGCGAGGCTGGTGATCTACCGGCTGATCCGGTGGTCCCAGTCATTCGGCAGCTATCAGAGGGGTGCGACCCGTGGCGCTCGAGGGCAACCTCAGAGATTTCTCCATCGCGGACATGTTCCGCCTGCTCGCTACTGGCCGTAAGACCGGGACGCTGTATCTCGAGCGTTCGGACGCCCAGGGCAAGGTCTGCTTCAAGAAGGGCCGCGTCTTCTTTGCAAGCTCGAACTGGCATCGGGAGTCGCTAGGCAGACGTCTGGCTAAGGCCGAAGTCATCTCGGAGAAGCAGCTACGACAAGCGCTCGGCTTGCAGAAGATCCAGAAGAAGGAGAAGGCGGGTAGGCGGCTCGGTCAGGTCCTTGTCGACGAAGGGTATCTGGATGGCCGGGTGCTCGAGTCGTTCATTCAAGAGCAGATCAACGACACGCTGTTCGACCTCTTCCGTTGGGACGAGGGAGAGCTCAGGTTCGAGCCGGACGAGACGTGCGACGATGAGGATATCGGTATCTCGGTCTCGGTAGAGAACATCATCATGGAAGCTTCGCGTCGTCTCGAGCTGTGGAGCCGTATCAAACAGAAGATACCAAGCATGGATACCGAGTTCATCATGGCTTCTGCACCCGGTGATAAGTCGATGGAGATTCACCTCAAGCCACGGGAGTGGATGCTGCTATGCTACTTGCACGGTGGTCGGTCGGTTCATGAGCTTGTCGGTCTCACCGGTTATAACGACTTCGAAACGGCGAAGATCCTGTACGGGATGCACGCGGCCGGGCTTATCGAACACGTCGAGGAAGACGTAGGCGTCTCATGACGGCATACAGGGTGAGGGCATGCTGAGTGAGGGCTTTGCCAAAGATCTGGATGTCGAGGAGTTCCGGCGATTCCGGGATTTGATCCATAGTCACTGTGGCATCTTCCTTGAAGAGTCGAAGCTCGACTCGCTTCGCATCTCCCTTGTCACCAGGGCAACCCGTCTCGGCTACAGTACGTTCGCCCAGTACTATGATGCGCTCGAGCAAGAAGATGGCGAGTTCAATGAGCTGCTCAATCTCGTGACGATCAACGAGACGAGCTTCTATCGCTTTCCGGCGCAGTTCGATGCACTTCGTGACTCCGTTCTGCCCGAGATCATGGCAGCGCGCCCGGCGGGCAAGCGAGATCTGCGTATCTGGTCGGCCGGGTGTTCGACGGGTGAGGAGCCATACTCCCTTTCTATGTTGACGCTCGATATGGCACTCGGTGCGAGTGGATGGAACCCACAGATCCTCGGGACCGACGTGTCTACCAGGGCGCTTGGCCGTGCACGGGCGGGTATCTATGGCCGTCGCACGATGATGAACATGTCGTCCGAGGTCGTGGCGCGGCACTTCGACGTCACGCCCGCCGGCGACTTCAGGGTGAACGATCGGGCTCGCTCACAGGTCGACTTCGGCTACCAGAACCTCATCAAGGAGCCGTATCCGCTCTCCCTGATGGGCAACTGGGACATCATTTTCTGTCGTAATGTGACGATCTACTTCCGCATCGAATCGACACGCCGGGTCGTGCGGAACTTCTACGACAGTCTCAACGAGGGCGGGTATCTCTTCATCGGTCACTCTGAGACGTTGACCTCGATCAGCGATGACTTCGAGGCTGTGGAGGTCGGTGGCGTCTTCTTGTATCGCAAGCCCGTCGCGAAGCCACTTTTCACGACAGGTGGATCGACGCGCGCAGCACAGCGCGCCGCGTCACCGTCGAGATCGGCGGTGACACGCCCGCGACTCCCGCGATCAGAGAAGCCGGCGGTCACGGGCCCTGTTCAGTCTCGAGTGGCACCCGTCGTTGCGGCCGATATGCAAGAGAGTGTCGAGGCGAGCCTTGAGCGTGCCCGAAGAGACATGAAGGAGGGGCGTCCGCGCCAGGTGATCGAAGCTGCCGCCTCCGTGCTCGAGCGTGATCACAACAATGCAGATGCGCACCTCCTGGTTGCATACGTGCACGCTGATACGGGTGACTACGACGAAGCTCTCGCGGCCTGTCATCGTGCGCTCGCGATCAACCCGCTGTTGCCGGTTGCGCGCTATATCCTTGGCATCATCCATCAGCGCCAGGGGGATACCGTTCGCGCGATCAGCGAGCTGAAGAAGACGATCTACATAGACGCTGACTTTGCGCTCGCGCACTTGAATCTTGCGAATATCTACAAGGCGCAACGCCAGTTCGATATGGCGGCCAAAGAGTACGAGAACGCGCTGCGGGCGCTCAGGCAGAGCCCTGAAGGTGACTGGACGGAGTTCTCGGGTGGGTTCCAGGCGGATCTGCTGGCCAGGACGTGTGAGCGCAGTCTGATAGAGTGTCGGAAAGCGGCTGGTAAGGCATAGTGGTGCCGGGCGTGTAGGCATGGCCACGACAGTGGCGTGCCGGTAGGCAATCGGGAGGGAGACTCGTATGGCAGGCGCGCGGATTCTCGCGGTCGACGACAGCCCCACCATTCTCGAGATGATCAAGGCGATCCTTCTCGCGGGTGGATACGACGTGATCACCGCTTCAGACGGTGCGGAAGCGCTTGAGACTGCACGAGCCGAGAAGCCCGATCTCATACTTCTCGACGTCATGCTCCCCAAATTGGACGGTTACCGTGTGTGTCGTCTCTTGAAGTTCGACCAGAACTACAAGCAGATCCCCATCATCATGCTCACAGCCAAGACAGAGGAGCAGGCGATGGCGACCGGTATCAGAACCGGAGCGAACCAGTATCTGACCAAGCCGGTCGAGCCCGATACCCTGCTTGCTGCAGTAGCAGAAGAGCTATCCAAGGTTCAGGGTTAGGGGCGCGCGGATGTCGTCAGGAAGTGGGATATCCCATCGCGTCCTCGATGGCCTTGTCGATGCTGGTCTGATGACCGCCGAGCAGGCATCTAGCGTCATCGAGGCCGCACGGGACGCCGGAACGCATGAAGGTACTGTTCTAACGGATCGGGCGTACGTGAGCCCGTTTGATGTGATGTCCGTACTCGAGCATGAGATGGGCGTCCCGCAGGTCGATCTTGCCAGTTACACCCCTGAAGACGAGGCGATCGCACTCATCCCTGCATCGGTGGCGCGTTCGTACCGTGCACTTCCGCTCTTCGAGATCGAGGGTATGCTCACGGTCGCTGTTGGCGATCCGATGGACGTGTTCGGCCTGGATGCGATCGCCGGACTCATCGGCCTGGAGGTCGAGGCCGTGCTTGCCGATCCGGTCTCCGTGGACAACGCGCTCGACCAGTACTACCCGGCAGGCGCGGAGACCCTGGCCGCGGGGTCGGCTACAGATACCTCGCTGGATAAGATCCTTGTGGATAAGGAGGTCGTCGAGGCTTCTGACTTCTTCGAGGAGCCGCTCGATCAGACCCCCGCCGTGCCCGTTATGCCCATCGAGGACAGCGACTCGACCGTGGCGCCCGTGGCGCCTGTGGCTATCAGCGAGGCGATGGAGCAGATGGCGGCTGAGCCGTCGAGCCAGGCTGGTCCGGCAGCGATCGATCTTGATGTGCTTGCTGTGGCCGATACGCGCAGAGTGGCCGTGCTCGTCTCCGATATCCTGGAGGATGCGGTGGCCCGCGGTGCGAGCCGTATCCATCTCCTGCCGTACAAAGACGACTTCTTCCTCGTGTATCGGATCAAAGGCGGACTCGAGAAGGTTGCTTCGGCTCCGCTCGCGATGCAGGCCGGTCTTATCGAGGGTTTCAAGCAGTTCGCGCACCTGGACGGCGTGCCTGCCACTCGGCCTGCGCTGGGCAGAGTGCATACGCATATCAGCGATAAGGATCTCGTGCTCACTATCTCAGTGGTGCCGACGATCTCGGGGCAGCGACTCGTGGTCTCCTTGTCGGCGTTCAAGCCGCAGCCGCGAAGTCTTGAGGATCTCGGCGTATCGGACGCAGAGGCGCGTGCGCTTCGTGCGATGGTCGAGCGGGGTCGAGGGATACTGCTCGTCTGTGCTCCCGTGGCCGGTGGAGCAAGTGCCACATACTATGCGCTGCTCGCACATGCGGCATCGGCGGGTAAGACCGTGTACTCGGTCGAACAGTCGATCGAACACGAGATCCCGGCCGTAGCGCAGGTGATGATCGAGCCCGGTGGGCTGTCGTCAGCTGCCTATATCGCCGCAGGTATGCGGCAGGATACCGACGTCATCGCCGTCGATGGACTGCGTAGTGTCGAGGATGTCCATCTCGCGGTCGAAGCTGCGGGCATGGGCAAGCTTGTTGTCGCGACCTTCCCTGCTGCCGACATCGCCTCTGGCGTGTGGCGCATGCTGGAGCTCGGTGCTGAGCCTCACAGCCTTGCTGCGGCGCTCACACTGGCGGTAGGGCAGAGACTCGTGCGCCTCAACTGCCCCAACTGCTCCATCGAGACGGATGGGCAGTTGGCGTCTCGGATTCCTGGCTCATCCCCCGGGTTGCGCGATAAAGCTGGGTCTGGATGTCCCAATTGCGGCAAGTCAGGCTTCCGTGGTGCAGTAGCGATCCACGAAGTCCTCCCGTTCACAGAGCCGGTCCGTGCGGCTGTGGGGCGTGCGGCGGGTGTGGCCGATATCATGGCTGCATCAGCTGCGGCGGGGATGCGGCCGCTGGCGGCAGCCGGGTTATTGAGGGTCAAGAACGGTGAGGTCAGTGCCGAGGAACTGAATAGAGTCCTGCGCTTCGCCGGGTGAAGGAGCCACGCGTGCCGTCAAGTGATCCGACCAACGAACATGAGACTTCGCCCACGCCCTCGATAGAGAGCGAGTATGTGCTGCCATCGTCCGATGTCGTCGCTATGCCCGATGCCACTCCGTCCGTACGTGTGATCGATCGTGCGGTCGCATTCCGTCTAGAGGGCCAGCTCTACGGCCTGCCTATCGACGTAGTGCGGGAGATCCAGCAGCTGGCGGAGCTACTACCACTCCCTGACGACGACCCCGCACTCGTCGGTCTGATCGAGTTGCGAGGTACTGTCGTCCCTGTTCTGGACCTTCGTATCCTCGTCGGTCTTCCGGAGGTCTCATACAGTCTTGAGACGCCGATGGTGTTCTGCACGGCAGGCACGTATCAGGTGTGTTTGATCGTCGACAGTGTCGAGGACGTCGTAGACCTGCCGCCCGATGGCATACGCCCGCCGTCGACGGTGTACACACTTGCCGATCGGATGCTCGGTACCGTGAGGCTCGAACAGGGCGTGTTGATACTCCTCGACATCGATAGGCTCGTTCCATCAGCGGCACTTGCGCTGGCTGACGAGCAAGAGACGGGTGTTTGATGAGTAAGTATAAGGTCGAGAGTGCGAACTTGCTGATAGCTGCGCAGTCGAATGAGATACTGAGGAGTCGAGCGGTCTCTCTGGCGCAGACCCCTGACGATGAGATATCTGCCGAGTCCGTCGGACTCCTGAAGTTCAGGCTCGGGCAAGAGTGGTATGCCGTTTCCATCGCAGCCGTTCGCGAGATATATAACGAGTATGTGATCACTCGTATCCCGAGAGTGCCGGACTACATTCTCGGTGTCATCAACGTGCGTGGTGAGATCGTGTCGGTGACCGATCTTGCGGCCCTTATACGGGTGCCGAGTCGCACTGTGCTCGACGTCGACGGCGACCTGCCGTCGGCCATAATCGTCGCCAACGAAGTGTGCGTGTCAGCCCTTGTCGTGGATGAGATTGGCGACATCATCGATGTCGCCAGTGTGGCGGTCGAGCCTCCGCTATCCACCCTGGACAAAGCCCAGGCGGAGTACATGAGTAACTCTGTGTTCGTCGATAATCTGCTCATCGGAGTCGTGAACGTCGATAAGATATTGGAACCCATCGGTGAGTCGCATGACGGGAGAGCATCATGATCAAAGGGTGGATAGCGAAGGTGAGGGGCAGCTTCCTTGCGAAGTACACGCTCATCAGCCTCACGATGGTGACCATCGCGAATGCCGTGCAGTTACTTGCGGCTTGGCTGATCCTGGGCGACGATCTGGTGACGACCGAGGGTATCGTGGGCAAGGCTGTCGTGGTCGTGGCGATCTTCATCGGTGTGTTGGCCATACTGGCGATCGCTCAGACTGCTATCGGCCGTCGGATGATGGCTCCACTTGCTGCAGTGGTCGGTAGCATCAAGCTTGCATGCCAGAGCGAGATCGGTCACAAGGTCACTGCAGACTCGCACGATGAGTTCGGCGTTCTCTCGCGGTCGTACAACCAACTCCTGGATCTGATCATCTATCTTCTGAGCCAGATGCAGGACTCATCGTCGCGTCTGGCGGGAACCTCGAGCGAGATCCTGTCGGCGACCGAGCAACAGGCGAGCGGTGCCGCCGAGCAGGCTGCATCGATCAGTGAGACGACGGCGACGATGGAGGAGTTGGCAGCAACGTATCGTCAGATCGCCGAGAACGCCAACCATGTCGTCAAGATGGCCGAGGCGTCGCTCGGTAGCGCCGAGGACGGTCAGCACTCGGTCATGAGCACGCTCGGCTCGATGGAGCAGATCAAGGTCCGATCTCAGGCTTCGGCAGGCAAGATACTGCAGCTTGGCGAGCGGAGCCAGCAGATCGGCCAGGTGCTGGTGATGATCAATAGCATCGCAGACCAGACCAAGATCCTTGCGCTGAACGCCGCGATCGAGGCCGCGCGTGCCGGCGAGGCGGGCAAGGGCTTCAGCGTCGTCGCGGTCGAGATCCGTAAACTTGCGGAGTCGGTCGTGCAGTCGACCGGCGAGATCGAGGCGATCATGACCGAGATCCAGAGCTCCGCCAACGAGCTTGTGATCTCCACCGAGCAGGAGCTCAAGCAGGTCGAGAGTGGCGTGACGCTTGCACAGTCGACGGGCGATAGCTTCGAGGCGATCCTGGACACCATCGAGCAGACGACGGCAGCCGCCAAGGAGATATCGGCAGCCACGCAGCAGCAGCGTAGCGCGACCGAGCAGGTCGTGAAGGCGATGCGTGAGGTCGCCTCCGTAGCGCAGCAGACTGCGTCTGCATCGCGGCAGGTAGCGGGTGCGGCGGACCATCTGTCGTCGCTTTCGAGCGAGTCGCGGCAGATCGGATCGGCCTTCACTATCGTGAAATAACACGCCGGCGACCTGCACGAAGGAGACGACATGGTCGAGTTCGACCGCTCGGCGTTCATCGCCAAGTTCCAGGAGGAGGCCAACGACCTCCTGCAGCGGCTCAATGAGGGGATCATCGCGCTCGAGGCCGAGCCGGATAGCCGTCCGCTCATCGATCAGTGGCTTCGCGATGCCCACACTCTCAAGGGGTCGTCGCGGATGGTCGGCCTCATCGAGATATCAGATGTCGCGCACCGGATGGAAGACATCATGGTGAAGGTACGCGATGGAGAGATGTCGTATACGCCGGAGATGACTGACAGTTTCTTCGAAGCCCTCGATGCAGTCGTGTTCCTGGCTGAGAACGCGGGTAAGCCGGCAGCGAGCGAGTATGACGTGGTCGGACTGACCACACGACTAGCGGCACTCGCTGCTACAGGCGTGCCACAGGCGGCGCCTCCCGTTGCGGCAGTGCCCGTGGCCGAGGAGGCGGAGCCCACATCAGAAGCAGACGTGATGACAGATGAGGCCGAGGAGTCACTCGAATCCGATGAGGGCGCCTCGACCAGTGACAGACAGTCATCGGCCCGGAGCGAGACCCTGCACAGCAAGACACAGGCGACCGTACGCATCCGCACCAGCCAGGTCGATCGCTTACTGAACCTCGTGAGCGAGGTCGTGATCTCGCAGATCAAAGCGGAACAGCGCACAAGAGATCTCCGCATGACGGCAGGGTTATCTGTCGAGATGCAGCAGTTGTGGTCGCGGCTGCGTTCGACCATGTCGATGCTGCCGCCGGATGAACAGAACATGCTCGGCGCCGACATAAAGGTGTTTGACGACCTGCTGAGCGCCCAGCACAAGTCCCTGGGCGCCATCGCTACGGGGTATGCCGACGATACATCAAGGATGTCCGCCGTCATCTCCGACCTGCAGGAGCAGGCGATGGAGCTTCGGATGCTGCCGGTAAGCACGGTCTTCAACACCTTCCCGCGTGCGATGCGTGATCTTGCCCGGCAGTACAAGAAGGATGTCGACCTGGTGATCAGGGGCGGTGATACCGAGCTCGACAAGAAGGTCCTCGAGGAGATCAACGACCCGCTCGTCCACATAATGCGAAACGCGGTCGACCATGGCATCGAGCCAGCGACCGAACGGGTGGCGGCAGGAAAGCCAGCGAAGGGCACGATCAATCTCTCCGCGCGACAGGAGGGCGACCATATCGTCATCGAGGTGTCCGATGATGGCGCGGGCATCGATCCCACTCGGATCAAAGAGGCTGCGGTTCGCAAGGGCTATATCACGGAGTCAGAGGCGAAGGTGATGAGCGATCGGGAGGCTCGTTATCTGGTCTTCGAGAAGGGCTTCTCAACGGCTGCCATCATCACAGAGATCTCGGGGCGTGGTGTGGGTATGGATGTCGTTCGCGAGTTCGTCGTCGAGCGCCTGAAAGGCTCGCTCGATATCGAATCCGAGCTGGGGAAAGGGACGATGTTTCGTCTCACGATCCCGCTCACGCTCGCAATCATCCGTGCGCTACTCCTACGGGTGAGTGGCCAGACGTTCGCCCTGCCGACGACATCGATCGAGGAGACCGCGCGTGTCGAGCCCTCAGAGGTCATCAAGGTCGAGGGACACGAGGTCATCCGGCGCCAACGGCGGACGATCCCGCTGGTGGCGCTCCGCGACATACTGGGCCTTGAAGCTCTCGAGCAGGACACCGCCGGCTCCAAGATATCCGTGGCCACTCTATCCTTCTCCGGACACCGCATCGGTCTGATCGTCGATACCTTCGTCGGCGAGCAGCAGATAGTCATCAAGACACTCGGGACGCATCTCACGCGTGTCGATAATGTAGCCGGTGTGACCATCCTCGGTGCCGGCGAGGTCGTGCCGATCCTGAACGTGCCTGACTTGATGGCCAATGGGCGTCAGTTGACCGGTGCCCGGATGCGCCGGACCGTCCAGGTCCCGGAGAAGCCAGCGGGACCGAGCAGGGTCTTGATCTGTGAGGACTCGTTCACCACTCGCGAGCTCGAGCGATCGATCTTCGAGGCTGCTGGCTATGAGGTGGAGACGGCGACCGATGGCGCAATGGGGCTCTCGCGCTTGCGCGAGGGGCTTGACCCCGATGCGGTGGTCACCGACGTGCAGATGCCTAACATGACCGGTTTCGAGCTTACGAAGGCGATCAAGTCGGACGAGTTGCTCGCTCATATCCCCGTGATCATCGTCACCTCGCTCGAGCGCGAGGAGGAGAAGGCTGAAGGCATCAACGCCGGGGCTGATGCCTACATCACGAAGTCGGTGTTCAACCAGGACACACTGCTCGACACGGTCGAGCGCCTCATTCGATGATCACAAGGAGAGACGTGCACCAGGCTCAAGAGGGGGCGAATATCCGGGTAGTCATCGCTGATGACTCCCCGGTCGCACGGGAGATGCTGCTGCAGATCCTGGAGAGCGATCCAGGGATAGAGGTCGTGGGAACGGCGACCAATGGCGAGGAGGCTGTCGAGGTCGTTGCCCGTCTGCGGCCGGACCTCGTCACCATGGATATACACATGCCCAAGATGGATGGGCTTGAGGCGACCGAGCGCATCATGGCGTATACGCCGACCCCCATCCTGGTGGTCTCTTCGTCCGTCTACGGCGAGGGTATGGGCCGGGCGTTCGACGCGCTTGCGATGGGCGCACTCGAGGTCATGAAGAAGCCCGAGCCCAAGGACTGGGCTGCGCTGGACACCATCGCACGCGAGATCATCCGTTCGGCGAAGATACTGTCTCGAGTACGGGTGATCACGCACATCCGTGGGCGCCACGCGCCGATACACGGCACCGCGCCGGTGCAGGTATCCGTGAGAGAACGGTCCCGGGCGGTGCGCCTTCTTGCCATCGGCTCGTCCACTGGTGGACCGACGGCACTGCTTGCCGTGCTCGCTCGCTTGCCGAAGGACTTCCCGGTGCCAGTGGTGATCGCGCAGCATATCGCTGAGGGCTTCGTGCCCGGTCTTGCGTCGTGGCTCGATGCTGGTTGTCATATCAAGGTCGTCGCGGCTGCCGATGGTGATGTCATGCAGCCGGGCGTCGCATATTTGGCAGCGACGGGCAGTAACATGGAAGTCGACGGGATGACGCTGCGCTTCACCGCACCAAAGCCGGGACAGCTCTATATCCCGTCTGCCGATACGCTCTTCGAGTCGGTGGCGGTCAGCTATCACGATAGGGCAATAGGGGTGTTGCTCACCGGCATGGGCGCCGACGGGGCGATCGGGCTGAAGACGCTGTACGATCGTGGTACGCAGACCATCTGTCAGGATGAAGCCACGAGCACCGTGTGGGGTATGCCGAAGGCAGCTATCGAACTCGGCGCCGCAGGGTCGGTATTGCCGGTGCACGAGATCGCCGGTGCGATCGAATCGATCATGTCAGGTGCCTGACGGTCTTACCGGGCCTATACTCTCAAGCATGCGAGAGCGCCCCATCGGCATATTCGACTCCGGTCTCGGCGGCCTGACGGTCGCCGGTGAGATCATGCGCGCGATGCCCGAGGAGAGCATCGTCTACCTTGGCGATACGGCGCGTTGTCCGTATGGTCCGCGCCCACAGCATGACGTCCGCGAGTTCGTGTTGCAGATCGGACGGTGGCTCGTCGGGCGCGAGGTCAAGCTCATCGTCATCGCGTGCAACACGGCGACGGCGGCAGGCCTCTCTCTCGCACAGCAGGTCTTCGATGTGCCTATCGTGGGTGTCGTCGAGCCAGGTGCGCGTGCAGCGGTCAAGGCTACCGTGAACCGCCGAGTCGGGGTCATCGGTACGGAGGGGACGATCGATTCGGGCGCCTACAGTACAGCGGTGCGCGCGATCGATGCCGGTGTGACAGTCGTCTCGGCAGCCACGCCACGCTTCGTGGATGTGGTCGAGAACGGACTGCGTCTTGGTGAGGGTTCGCTCGAGGACTGGCTTGCAGGGACAGGGGAGGTCTACATCCGCCCGTCGATCTACGAGATGGCGCGCGACTACCTCGACCCGCTCAAGCGCAACGACATCGACACGCTCGTGCTTGGGTGCACGCACTTCCCGCTGCTTGCGGCGCCGATCCAGCAGGCGGTGGGCGGCCGCGTCCGACTCATATCGTCGGCTGAGGAGACAGCGCGAGAGGTGGTCGACACGCTCGAGGCGCGTGGTCACCGGGCGGATCCGGAGCTGCCTCGCACCGAAGTGTTTGCCACTACCGGGGACCCACAGGAGTTTGCGACTCTTGGTTCGCGCATTCTCGGACGGAGCATGGAGCGTGTGGAGCACGTTCGGTCGGGCGAACTCGAGCCACTGCTCGACTGTGATCTTGTCGCCGCCCTGCAGGCGTTCGAAGCGGAGGCGGCGTGCGACTGACGGTACTTGGGAGCGCAGCTTCGTACCCCGGCCCCGGTCGCGCATGCGCAGGGTATCTCGTGCAGACGGCAGACACGTCGGTGTTGCTCGACTGTGGCAACGGGGTCCTGGCGAATCTCGGTCAGGTGCTCGATCCCGTCTCGCTCGATGCTGTCGTGATCTCGCACGGCCACATCGATCATTTCGCCGACCTCTTCGCTCTCCAGGCAGCGCTTCGCTATGCCCCGACCGGGGCGGTGCCTCCGTTGCCGCTCTACTTGCCGCGGGGTCTGTTCGACAGGATGAAGGCACTTCTCGGTGATCGTGGTGGTCGTGAGCTCCGAGAGGCGTTCAAGGTGCACGAGGTCGTACCGGATGCTCCTATCGTCGTCGGGGACCTGTCGATCACACCTCACCCGGTGGATCACGGGCAGTCCGCGTGCGCTCTCGTGGTACAGGGCGGAGGAGCGCGGTTGTGCTATACCGGCGACACGCGTCTCGGGGATTCGGTGCGCCGCGCAGCCAGGGGCGCGGACGTGCTGCTAGCCGATGCCACGCTGCCCGAGGAGTTCGCGGGGCGGGCTGCGCATATGACGCCTGCCGAGGCTGCTGAGCTTGCGTGCGACGCGGGAGTACACACGCTCGTGATGACGCATCTCTGGCCCACGGTCGACCGCACCGATGCCCTTGCGGCGGCGCGGGAACGTTTCGGTGGGCGTGTTATCGTGGCAGACGAGCAGACCGCTCTCGATATCGACTGACAAGGAGGCCGCCTGTGGGCCGAACGTCCGATCGCGCGAACGATGCGCTGCGACCCATCACCATCACCCGGCGTTACCTGCGCCATGCGCCTGGTTCGTGCCTGTTCGAGCTCGGCGACACACGTGTGCTGTGTGCCGCCACCTTCTCCGACACCGTCGCCGGTTGGCGGCGGGGGAGCGGGGCCGGATGGGTCACCGCTGAGTACTCGATGCTGCCTGCCTCGACCAACACCCGGTCACGTCGCGAGGTGAGCATGGGTGCGCCGAGCGGGCGGACGCACGAGATCCAGCGACTTATCGGGCGTTCTCTCAGGACGGTCGTGGACATGCGTTCGATGGGCGGAGAGTGCACGCTCACCGTCGACTGCGACGTCATCCAGGCCGATGGCGGCACACGCACTGCCGCTATCACCGGTGCGTACATCGCCATGATGGATGCCTTTGCGACGTGGCGAGAGGCTGGACGCATCGGCGATATACCGGTCCTGGACAATGTGGCTGCCACATCTGTCGGTGTCGTGGACGGTGTCCCACGTCTCGATCTCCAGTACAGCGAGGACAGTATCGCGGAGGTGGACATGAACGTTGTCTGCGATGGCGTCGGCCGCTTCATCGAGGTGCAGGGGACCGGCGAGCGTACACCGTTCGATCGCGCACGGCTCGACGTCCTGCTCGATCTTGCGACACTCGGCACGGGTCGTCTGGTCGAGATTCAGCGAAAGATCCTCGCCGAGGACATCGAGGTCTATCGGGATGGCTCCTGAGATGCAGCGAGTCATCGTCGCTACCGGCAATCGGGGTAAACTCGACGAGATCCGTTCGGCACTCGACTTCCCGGGATGGGAGTTCGTGACAGCGGCGGATATGGGCGCTGAGACGCTCGAGGTGGAGGAGACGGGCGACACATTCGAGGAGAACGCCCGGCTCAAAGCCCGCGCGTACCATGACGTGTTCGGCATAGCCGCATTGGCCGATGACAGTGGTCTTCAGGTCGACGCGCTCGATGGCGTGCCGGGTGTCTACTCGTCGCGCTATGCGGGATCTGATGCGACTGATGCCGACAACAACGTCAAGCTCCTTGCCGCGCTCGCGGAAGTGCCGGAGAGTGGGCGCACGGCACGCTTTCGTAGTGTCATGGTGTTCGTGGACGTCAACGGGAGCGAGACGGTCGCTGAGGGCGTGTGTGAGGGTTCGATCGGTGTCGAGGCGCAGGGGAGCGGTGGGTTCGGCTACGATCCGCTCTTCCTGCCGCTGGCTGCTCCAGGCCGCACGATGGCCGAGCTCGACCGTGCGGACAAGAACGCCATCAGCCATCGGGGTGCGGCACTGAGGGCGCTGAGAGAGTGTCTCGACCGCATTTGAGGGCGGGGATTTGCCCGCGAGGCCCCTCGCCCCTATACTGGGCGATGCTCTCGAGCACGAGACCCGTCAGGGCCTTGCCCGGGACACATGTCGGGCTGTAGCGCAGCTTGGTAGCGCATCTGCTTTGGGAGCAGAGGGTCGCAGGTTCGAATCCTGTCAGCCCGACCATCTGCGGCGGTAGTTCAATTGGTAGAGCATCAGCCTTCCAAGCTGATTGTTGCGGGTTCGAGTCCCGTCCGCCGCTCCAGACGAACGACTCGGTGTGTGCATGCGACACCGATTGACAACATAGGGCCCGCCAAGTACCGTTTGCACTCGGCACTTCGGAGGCGCTCGATATGCGCCCGTAGCTCAGCTGGATAGAGCGGGAGACTTCTAATCTCTAGGTCGGGGGTTCGAATCCCTCCGGGCGTGCCAAGCGATTCATGGTGGGTGTAGCTCAGTTGGTTAGAGCGCCGGACTGTGGCTCCGGAGGCCGCGGGTTCAAGTCCCGTTACCCACCCCAGAGATTTTTACAGCAGCCCGCATCGTGCGGGCTGCTGTGTTGTATCCGGACTCCCCTCGGCTACACTTGCAGAGGGGGTGGCCGTCGCATGTGAGTTCTCGCTCGCCGCCGAACAGAGGAGCTGTAGATGCTCTCAGATATCGAGATCGCACACGCCGCTACCGTGCGCCCTGCACGTGAGATCGCTGAGGGGATCGGCCTCGAGCCAGACGAGGTCGAGCCCAACGGGCGGCACAAGGCAAAGGTCACGCTGAAGGTGCTCGAGCGCCTGAAGGATCGCCCGAACGGCAAGTATGTGCTCGTCACCGCCATTACCCCGACACCGCTCGGGGAGGGTAAGACGCTCACGTCGGTCGGCCTTGGTCAGGCGTTGCGCGCTACCGGTCGCTCGGCGTTCACGTGTATCCGTCAGCCATCGCTCGGGCCGGTCTTCGGCATCAAGGGCGGGGCCGCAGGCGGTGGCTATTCGCAGGTGGTGCCGATGGAGGATATCAACCTACATCTGACGGGTGACGTCCATGCCATCACCGCCGCTCACAACCTCTGTGCCGCGTTCATCGATAACCACATCTACCACGGCAACGAGCTCGACATCGACCCGCATGCGGTGACCTGGCCGCGCGTGCTCGACATCTCGGATCGCTCGCTCCGAAACGTCGTGATCGGGCTCGGGGGACGTACTGACGGTAACCCGCGGGAGACGCACTTCGAGATCACCGTGGCCAGCGAGCTCATGGCGATACTTGCGCTCGCCGAGGACTTGCAGGACCTGCGTGCCCGTATCGGCCGCGTGATCGTTGCGCGTACGCGTACAGGTGGACCGGTGACAGCCGAGGACCTGAAGGTCGCCGGTGCGATGACCGTGCTCATGAAGGAGACCATCAAGCCCAACCTCATGCAGGACCTCGACGGTGGGCCGGTGTTCGTCCATGCAGGCCCGTTCGCGAACATCGCGCACGGCAACAGTTCCATCGTCGCCGATCGCATTGCCCTGAAGCTCGCGGACTACGTGGTCACCGAGGCTGGCTTCGGCGCGGATATGGGCGCCGAGAAGTTCGTGAACATAAAGTGCCGTGCCTCGGGTCTGTCGCCTGATGCAGCGGTGCTCG
>JAVERH010000202.1:0-3198 GCA_034007245.1 Coriobacteriia bacterium
CCGCGAGGCTGGCGGAGTGGCGCAATTCTCCCTCGGCAATTACAGCGTCACGTTCGGCTCCACGGTACCGTGGGCAATGAGCGGAGGTGGCCTTAGGATCAACGAGGATCTCCTCCTGCGGTTGGACAGGTACAAGAGGGTGACGGTCTGATGCTCGGGCTGAACACGACCTGCGACATCTACCGGGCAGTGCGAACGGTCAACGACTACGGGGAGGAGATCCCCACCTGGTCGAGGACTGACCACGGTGCGAAGTGCCGTGTCGTGATGGGGGATTACGCGAGGCGCGAGGCGCTACAGGTGGCCGGGGGGGCCGATGCACGGGTTGCTACGCATATGGTAGTATTGCCGGCAGACATAGATGTCTCTCCTGGCGACCGGATCCTCTGGCAAGGGCGGTACTATGATGTCCTCTCCGCTGACGACGTTGACGGAATGGGGCATCATCTGGAATGCCATGTCGTTCGGCTGGAGGGAACCGATGCCTGAGCCGCACGTAGTACAGGTAGAATGGAATAGCGCGGAATTCGAGGCGCTAGTGGACCGCGAGGCCGCTAACCGGATGCGGGATGCCGTTGCGTTCTGCACGGACTACGCCAAAGAAAACATGTATCAGGGGAGTCCGAGTCCGGAAGGTGGCTTTCCTGGGATCAAAAGCGGCCACCTGCGCCGTTCCATTAGCTATGACGTTGAGATTGACAAGAGCGGCGTTACGGGGCGGTTCGGTGTTCTAGAGACAGAACGTGACGGCAAGCCGCTCGACTACGCACTGTACTTGGAGGTCGGGACATCTAGGATGGCGCCGAGGCCATGGTTGACGCTAACGCTGGACGGGACACGAGATGATGTCAAGCGGATATTGGGGGTGACGTAGGTGGCTGACTGGGCGGGTCCGCTGGCGACTGCGGTCCGTAATCTTCTGATTACAGATGAGGCCGTCAAAGCAATCACGACCAGGGTGTACCCGATGGGCGCGGCGGACAATCCTGCGTATCCGTACATCACCTACGTTTGTCCGTTGACTGACCGGCAGGAATATTGTTATGCTGTATCGGATCCGCAGCTGAACATAGTGAGGCTGCAGGTGGACGTATGGGCAACGACGTACACGGGGGCCGTAGCGCTGTACGATGCGGTGTTCGCGTGCCTTGGCAAGGCGGAAGTAACCGTATCGGGATGGGGCACGGCCAAGTTGTTCCCCGACGTAGCTGGTGGCGTGATCTCTGAAGAGGTCGGCGGCACCAAGATATGGCGGGGGATGCGGAGGTACTGGGTCATGTTGGCTCAGTGAGGAGGTGAATGATGGCAGAACGCGGTTATAACTATCTGATTCAAGTGGATACCGGTACGGATTCCTGGGATGCCCTGCGCATCCGCGGGGGCTCGTTCCCGGAGATCAACCAGGTGCACGGGTCTGTTGACATCACGGCGCACGGAGATACATCTCTACCCTGGCGGACCCATCTATTGACGCTGTACGAAGCACAGAACGTGACGGTCAACGTCCTATCTGGTGGAGATACAAGCCAAGCTCTAGCGCGGACTTTCCTGCAGAGCAAGATCGGAGATGCGGATGGAGTGGCGCTACGTTTGGTAGACAGTTCGGCATCGGCTGTAGTGTGGCAGGCAACGTATCTTGTTACCGGCTGCACGTTGCGCGCTCCGCTAGACGATGCGGTGTCGTACGATTACGGTCTATTGCTGAACGGCGAACCGGCAACCCACTTCGGGAGCTAGGAGATAGCCGATGGCGCTCCAGGGTTATCTCGCGGGCATCTACCGCTCGGTGGGGCGGACAGTAGGCACTACTGTCAAGCAGAACCTACTGGACGATCCAGGCTTTGAGTCCGGAACACTGACGAGCTGGAGCGACACCGGGACGGTAGTAGCACAGTCCGGCGGGTCCCGCGGCGGGAGCGGATTCGTTGCCAAGGGGACAGATGCAGGGACCGGGGCCAGCTTGTCACAGACAGTAACTCTGGCTTCGGCCCTCGCAAGTGATGTGGCCTGCGTTGCCAAGGTGTGGGCGAAGATGCAGACGGGGAAGTCTGCGCTCCTAACTGTCGTATTCAAGGATGATGCTGACGATACGCTCGCCACAAAGACGATGACCATTACAAGTACCCCGTCATACTCTGAGAACGGCTGGGGCCTGTGGTCAATGCGCATCACCGCTCCTGAAGACACGAAGAAGATCGTGTATACGTTCAGTTCTAATGCAGATCAGACGTGGTACATAGATGACTGTGGTCTGATGTTGCTACAGCAAATCCTCGGAGCGACCGGGGAGCTGAGCGCATCCATCACCGTTCAGACTCAAGACATCACCACGTTCGCGTCGGCGGCAGCTAACAGCGGGTTCAGGTCGCATTACCCGGTCCTGCGGAGCGGGGAGACGATCACGGTCCGCACGTTCTGGTCTACCGATGATACATACCAGATCACAGAGCAAGAACCTGTGTACGTACTGCTCTACGTGAATACTACGACTCACGAGCGGTGGGAGTTCTGGGCGTATATCTCGGGGATCACACAAAGGTTCCCTCTAGAGGGCGTGCGCGAGGGCGACCTTACGCTCACGGTGGAAGGCGACGTTGGATTCACTTCGGCGGTGGCTAACTAGCGGGAGGCGAGAATGAACATCTGTGTGTACGGGATCAGTCTGAATGAAGAGCGCAACGTAGCGCGCTTCATGGATTCGACCCGAGACGCGGATGGTGTTTATATCAGCGACACGGGATCCACCGATGATACGGTTGACCTGTTGCGCCGGAAGGGTGCGAAGGTGCAATCTATCTCGGTGGTCCCGTGGCGCTTTGACAAGGCCAGGAATATCAGCCTTGACTACGTTCCAGAAGACGCCGACGTGTGCGTATGTCTGGACCTAGATGAGGTCCTTGTTCCCGGCTGGCGGGAGATCGTAGAGCGCAGTTGGGTGAACGGCACTACCGTGTTACGGTACCCGTTCACAACGGACTGGACTGATCCGGAGCAGACAAAGCCGAAGATTGTTATCTGGGGATTCAAGGTCCACGCGCGGCATGGCTACAGGTGGAATTATCCGGTACACGAGGTTCTAGAGCCGGAGGACCCAGAGAAGCAGCAAGTTGTCCTCATCAAGGACGAATTGATCCGCCATTATCCCGACATTGAGCGGGATAAAACCGAGAACAGGCTGCCGCTCTATGAGATGTGGAT
>JAVERH010000203.1:0-3194 GCA_034007245.1 Coriobacteriia bacterium
CGCTCATCGAATGGATGCTCGCAAACGAGGAGGCCTGGCGTGTATAGCGAGGAGTACATCGTCGCCCGCAGGACGCTTCTCGATGCCCTCGAGGCACTCGAGGGTCACCGCGATGCGCTGGTGCTTGTCGGCGCGCAGGCCATCTACCTCCACACCGGCGCGGCCCAGTTCGCTGTCGCGGAGTTCACGACCGATGGTGATGTCGCGATCGACCCACGCCACCTCTCGGCCGAGCCCGAGATCGCTTCGGTGATGCGCAAGGCCAAGTTCTTCCTCGATATGCGCGACGGCAAGGAACTCGTGGGTGTCTGGGCATCCATGCGCGAGATCGCCGGCGTGCCCGCCAAGGTGACCGTCGATCTGCTCGTGCCCGACGCTCTGGGAGGCGCGGGTCGGCGCGCTGCCCGGGTGCCGCAGCACGAGAAGGGTTCGATGCTCAAAGTCCACGGGCTCGAGGCAGCACTAGTGGACAACAGCGTCATGCGCATCGGCGCACTGGAAGAGACGGACGACCGGAGCAGCGAGATGAAGGTAGCCGGTCCGACAGCGCTGTTGATCTCCAAGACGATCAAGCTGTCCGAGCGGGTGACGGCAGGCGCACTCGAGCGGGGTCGACCCGACCGGGTGAAGCCCAAAGACGCGCTTGACGTACTCCGGTTGCTCCAGGCGATCCCGAGCGCGCAGCTGGCCCAGGGTTTCGAGGGACTGCTTACGGATGAGATTGCCGGGCCAGTCGCCGCCGAGGCACTCCGCAGCTTGCCTGACCTCTTCGGAGGCATCGGTTCCCCGGGCAGTCAGCTCGCGGCCGAGGCAGCAGCACCAGAGCCGCCCGACGTGATCACCGCGTCGTGTGCGGCGCTTTGTCGAGAGGTGCTTGACCCGCTCCGCGCGCTGGGAGCCGACGTCTGATCCACGGCACCCACGTGCGCCCCGGAGGTCTCCTTGGTGGGTGAGGCGGGCATCGGGCGCACCCCCGAAGTTTCACCTACGTGCCGACCTGGGAGGGGTGGCTCTTTCTCGCAGTGGTGATGGACGCCTGCACGAAGCGTATCGTCGGCTGGTCGAGTGGAGACTGGAGCAGCGACAGCTTCAGGCTGCGGCGTCCTAGTTTCCAGGTGTCAACGGAAACGGGGCAGCTCCAACTCCAGCTCCAGCTCCACCTCCTCCGAACTCTGCGAGCAGCTCGGGCAACCGTTTCGACTATCCCGGTGGTCTGGGCGCCGAACCGCCCTTGCTGTCGTTTCAGCGCGCGCCGGTATGGGGCTCTCCCTTCGCCCCGCATTGCCCGGTGCTAGAATATCGCTGGCCGATGGGAGGGGATTCCATGTCAGCGAAGCAGCGAATCCGGGGGCCGATGCGAGAACGCTTGCTCAGCTTCCTCCAGGCGGCCAACCACTTCATCAGCCACCCTGGTCAATTCGATGATCCCTACGGGTGCGCTGTTGGCATGGCGATGTATTTCGTTGCAGCGATTTCGCTGCTTGCAGTGCTGTACATGGGCGGCAAGATCGCATACGACTTCACACAGACGCCCGAGGAGCGCGCCGCGTCTGAGCAGACCACTCCCGCAGGTGCAGGGGCGACAGCCTCCGGGGAATCGGCGAGTCCGAGCGTGCCAGTAGCGGAGAACCCGACTGCTGTGGGGCAGGCTGTTCACGCGATAGCGCAGCCCGCGATCGAAGAGGTCTATGGCGAAGCCCTGCTCCAAAGCGCGCCGTCAGTTGAAGCGCCGATCGTGAGTTTGCAGTATGCCATCCCGACGAATCCCGAAGAGGGAGACGGGGAGAGGCTGCGGGAGGCGTTGATTGGCAGGGGCGCCCGGCTGGACGCCGACAACGGCGAGATGGACTACCACGCCGGCGAGGAGTTCGTGTTGCTGATGGACACTGGCAATCCTGCTTACAAGTCGATTCGCGTGAGCATCTCTCCGGAGCTGAAGATGGTCTACGTGAATGCCGACCGGTCGGACTAGCTGCGTGCAGTCGTTCATCGACCGCTGTTCTAGGCGATATCGTTAACGACTCACTGAGTCGTTCTCTCCCACGTCGCGTCGCGCCCGCCCTTTGCGCACCTGATCTCACCATTGTCTCGAAGCTCGCCGAGCACGCGCACTATCGTGGGACGGCTCACTCCCGGACACGCGCGCTCGACGTCGGCGTACCGGAAGGTCGCCGAGAGGTGCCGGATGCAGTCGATCACCATCTCGCGCTTCGCTCCTCACCCTGTCCCCATCTGCCCGACTCGCTGCTCGAACTCCAGGTACGCTGCGATGAGAACGCCGTGCGAGTACCGGGGCCAGGGCTCGAGGTCGTCTCGGCCCTCGTGTCACCCGTCCGACGAGGCTTCCAGTGCCTCGTAGTACGTCTCCTTCGAGTCCTCGATGACCTTCTCAAGACTGATGTAGCGGCCGACATCATAGCCGGCCTGGTAGAGGAGCATGAGGTTCAGGAGCTATCAGTCACTGGTGTCGGGCGGACAGGTGGACGCGCTGACCGCAGTCCTCGCATTCTCGTTGGTGCCTACTGGGACTCGCCGCAGCTCCGCCAGGCAGGCGACCTCGCTTGCTATACTCCACCGCAGGGGACCGCGAACACGATGGCTGGCCAGGTCGCGGCGCGAGGGAGACCATATGCGGCTCATCATGCGTGGCGTGTTCTGGTTCGGACTCTACCTGACGATCATCCTGACGCCACTCGTACTGGGTGTCATCTTCTTCGATTCAAGCCAGGCGGCCAGTCCGCTCATCTACCTTTCGGCAGCAACGGGCTACGTCGCTCTGGCGCTCATGGCCACCGAACTCGCCCTCGTGTCACGACTGCGCGGGGTCGCGGGCGCCTTCGGGATAGACTCATTGCTTCAGTTCCACCGTCAGATCGGCATCGCAGCCATGGCGTTCGCCTCGGCACATCCGATCCTCCTCGTGGCCGACCGTGCGTACACCATGAGCCTGTTGGTCCCATCAACAAACTCTCCGTGGTCCGTGAACATCGGCATCGCTGCGTTCGTGCTCGCAGCGCTGGTTGTCGGGCTGTCGGTGTACCGCCGCCTGATGCGCATGTCGTACGAGCTGTGGCACCTGACACACGGGATCTTGTCCGTCCTGCTGATCGGCTTCGCCGCCGCGCACATCCTGAGCATCGGACGGTTCGCGGCAGCGCCCATCATGCAAACGCTGCTGATCGTTTATCTCCTCT
>JAVERH010000204.1:0-3182 GCA_034007245.1 Coriobacteriia bacterium
GCCTGCACCATCACGACAGCCCGCTCGAGTGAGGGGAGTTCCTGGAAGAAGCGTAGGACCACCGTCGCTGCCACGGCGTACGGCAGGTTGGCCACCAGCGCGCGCGGTGGATCGCCGCCCGCGGCGAGTGTGGAGACCGGAACGGTCACGGCGTCGGCGTGAACGACCGTCAGTCCTCCCCGCTCGCCTGCGAGCTCGGCAAGAACGGGCAACAGGCGATCGTCGTACTCCACAGCCACCACACGCGCATCTGTGGACAGCAGTGCATCGGTCAGCGTGCCGATACCGGGGCCGACCTCGAGCACGGACTCCCCCGGCTCGAGCGCTGCAGCATCGACGATCCTCCCGACGATGTTGTCATCGATGAGAAAGTGCTGTCCGAGCGCTTTGCGGGTGTACAGACCGTGATGCTTGAGCACGGCTATAGTGGCTCGCGGATGAGCCAGTCTTGAGTGCGGCACGGACGTGCTCCTGTCGACTAGTCGCCGAGGATCGTGACCGCCACGCTGCGACGGCCCCATCCCATCGCTGCGGTATGCGCCGCCGCTGTACCGCCCGACCAGTAGCAGACATCGATCTTGGCACCCTTGATAGCACCACCGGTATCGGCCGCATAGGCGTAACCGTAACCCGGTACATAGAGCCTGCTGCCGAGTGGGATGACCGAAGGATCGACCGCGACGACTCCCCAGCCCGTGGGCACGTCGTACCGGGCGAGCCTGTTCTCGATGACCGCAAGACCGCCGCACCCGGCATCCCAGGGCGTGTATGCCGTAGCAGTCACCTGCATCGTCTGACCCGCTGTGGGAGGCTCCAAACCGGCGTTCGCTCCAGCCGGGACTCGCCCCGACGCTGCCACCAGCAGCGCGCTCGGAGCACCCGGCACCGTAGGTACCGCCGGAGCTGGGCGCGGCTTCGTGCCGACCCTGACGACCTCCGGAGTCGGCTCGATGAGTATCTCCTCGGCCTTCACCGTACGAGTCGTCTCGATATCACCCTGCATAACGAGCTGATACACACGGATCGCCCGGCCCTCGGCTCCCTCCCGGGAGACCACGCGCTCACCAACGAGCAGCGTTGGGTCGGGTTCCTCGAGCGTCTCGAACGCAACTACTGCGTCTTCCTTGAGCACGCGCAGGAAGACATCGGTTGCGGTGATGGTCATCTCCTCGGATAGGTCCGTATCCATCGAAGGCTCGACTGCGATGCCGACAGACGGGTCGATACCGACCGCTACGAGAGCATCAGCGACTGTGGATCCGATGACGTTGACTTCGACCGGAGTGCCGTTGCACTCGACGGTGACCGGGACGGCCTGACGCACGACGATCTCCGTACCGTCAGCGATCGGCTGCTCGGGAAGTGGACTCACAAGATCGCCCTCCCTGAGGTCGATATCGACCTCCTGGAGCACGTCGGCGACGGTCTCTGCATCTGTCTTGTGATAAGCGACCCTGCCGTCGACGACGACGGTGACTCCCTTATCGGCCCATGTGAACACAGCAAGCGTGCATGCTACGACTACGACAGCGACGAGCACTACTGCGATGTGATGGTTCTTCAGCGAGCGGGCCGGACGGACCGGCTTACGCATAGCAGCCTCTCGAGCGGTGACATGTCTGTGTCAAAGCGCGACTTTCGCAGTATAGCCCAGGCGGCGGTAGTGGTTCTACGCGAACGGACATCACACCTGACGAACGGTGACCGCGTCACGCCCGACCCGGAGACGTACGGACGATAAGCGGCGTATCTATACCTCTTGCCGCCGCCGAACGGCCTCAAGGCCGACGGCACTCCCGAGCAACTGCGCCCCGGCAAGCGCGTGCGGTCGCGCCTGTACATCGCCTGGAACGTCGAGTCCGGCCACCTTGAGCACGTCAAGTACGTCGACGTCGAGCACTGCCAGCACGCTGCGTGTTGTCGCCTCGGCCGCATCGAAACCGTACGGATCGCCGCCCGCCCGCGCAAGTAGCACTGCCCCGGGGCGCCTGTGTGGCCTCGGATGGCCGAGCACACGCGTACGCGCCCAGTATGGTTGCATGCGATCGTAGAAGTTCTTGAGGACACCGGGGACCGTCGCGAAATACACGGGAGACGCCACGATGATGCCGTCCGCCTCATCGATCTGCCGGAAGACATCCCGCCACGAGTCCGAACGAACACACTCCCCGCTAGCCGCGCAGTCGTTACAGCCGGAACAGGGCGACAGACCCGTCGCCGCAGCTATGAGAGTACTCGTGCGTGCGCCCGCCTCGACCGCACCTTCGAGGGCTGCAGCAAGCAGCGCATCACTGTTGCCGAATCGCCGCGGGCTGCCCGCGATGCCGAGCACGAGCGGAGTGTAGGCACTCATCGCGTATGCCCTCTGCCGAGCAGGGCCCGCGCGTTCCCGAGCGCAGCGTTAGCGACATCGGCGAACGGGATACCCTTCACCTCGGCGACCATCGCAGCATTGAGCACGGAGAACGCCGGCTCATTGGAGCGTCCGCGGTACGGCTGTGGAGCCAGGAACGGACAGTCGGTCTCTACGAGCACCCGATCGAGCGGTACGATCCGCGCTGCTTCACGCAAGGAATCGGCCTTCTTGAAAGTGACCGGGCCCGCGAAGGAGATGTAGCAACCGAGCTCGAGGAACCGCTCGGCCAGCCCGGGACCCTCGGTGAAACAATGGATGATGCAGCCCGCTTCGGGGACGCCGGTCTCGCGGAGGATCGCAAGCCCCTCTTCGTGCGCTTCACGCAGATGGATCTGCACGGGAAGCCCTGTCTGCTGCGCGAGCTCCAGGTGGCGACGGAACCACGCGCGCTGATCGTCCCGCGGCGAGTGGTCGTAGTGGTAGTCGAGGCCGAGCTCGCCCAGACCGCCGATGCGCGGATCGGCAGCGAGCTTGCGAAGCCGCGCCAGGAGCGCATCGTCCCCGACGCTCGCGTTGTGTGGATGCCACCCGGCGATCAACCGCACCTCGGGCACTGCGAGCCCCTCAGCGCTTAGATGCTCGCCCGCCCGTTCCAGCCAGTCGGACAAGCCGTCGAGAGTGACCTCGGGCGTCTCGGTGAGGTCGACGACGGTCGCGATGAGTACGACACCGGCGCGGGCCGCACGGACGAGCGCTGCAACGGGGTCATCGAGCATGGCGAGGTGTGCATGCGCATCCACCGAGGGCGCGCCCAGGTCGGGCAATG
>JAVERH010000205.1:0-3170 GCA_034007245.1 Coriobacteriia bacterium
CGACGATCTCGGGGTGGGGGTGGTGTAGACGCACTGGAGCGGATCACGGCGTTCGCGGGGTCGTCCCGTGCGAGATTACCTTAAATAAATCTTTAGGGGTTCTTGCCAGCGTGTTTGTTATCCACTAGCGTCCAGTATGCACCGGCAGGCATTGGGTCCTTGTAGGGCCAGCGGGGTTCGTCCAGGGGTTGGGGTCATTCCCCATGGAAGTGCTGAGTCCGGGCATGCGTGTGCCCATCGGGGCACGTGCGGATCGCATTGACAGCGGGTTCACAGCAGCAGCGACCTTCTTCGGCACGGGGGCGTCGCAACCGGCGGTCCAAGCCGGTGCTGCGGTAGTCAGGCACGTGGTCTCATGCCTCCGACGCGGTCGGGTCATGGAGGGGGGCGTTCCCGACGGGGGCGTCAGCGGTGTCAGATCGGGCATTCCAATCTGCGCCACGAGACCCGGGATCCTTTCGGTTGGGGCAACGCGTATCACTTGCGGACACGTGAGGGGGGTCGGTCCGTCCGCTGCACCACAGCTTCAGAGTGGTAATGCCGGGTGCCGCCGGCTGCACGTGAGAAAGTCCGCGACCCTCTGGACTCTCCAAGCTCGATCGCGATCGCATCGCGCATCAGGGTCCCGGAGGCTCAGCGGCTTGACTGAAGCGGATCGCAGACGCATCCGCAAAACGTGAAGGGAGTGACATATGGGAATCACTCGTAGAGGATTCCTCCAGGTCACCGCCACGACGTTCTTGGCCAGCCTGGCCTACGAGTTCACCAATCAGTCCGAAGCCATGGGCGCTATCCAGCCGATGGCCGAGTACAAGCTGGTGAACACGGAGGAACAGCCGAACATTTGCTGCTACTGCTCCGGCGGTTGCGGCAGCATCTGTTCGACACGTGACGGTGTCCTCATCAACATCGAGGGCGACCCGGACCACCCGGTCAACCGGGGCGGTCTGTGCTCCAAGGGTTCCGCCCAGTTCTCGGTGCACTCGGTCATCAGCGACGCCGACGATTCCGTGATGGCGAACCCGAACCGTCTGACCAAGCCCAAGGTGCGACGCGCTGGGCAGGCGGAATTCGAGGACATCTCATGGGACCAGGCGATCCAGGAGATCGCGGAGAAGTTCAAGAAGCTTCGCGATGAGACCTACATCGAGACCGAGGAGATCACTCTGGCCGACGGCACCAAGCAGACGGTGACCGTCAACCGCACCGAGGCGATCGCCGAGCTCGGTGCCGCGATGCTAGACAACGAGGAAGCCTATCTCGTCCAGAAGCTGATGCGCGGTATGGGTGTCGTATACATCGACCATCAGGCCCGCGTTTGACACAGCTCCACGGTGGCCGGTCTGGCCCCGTCATTCGGTCGCGGTTCGATGACCTCTCACTACTGCGACATCCAGAACTCCGATGTGATCATGGCGTGTGGTTCCAACAACGCCGAGAATCACCCTGTGACCATGCGCTGGGTCCAGGACTCAAAGGACCGTCAGGACTGCAAGTACATCGTCGTCGATCCGCGGTTCACGCGAAGCGCCTCGCTGGCGGACATCTACGCACCGCTGCGCTCGGGTACCGATATCGCGTTCTACGGCGGCATGATGAAGTACATCATCGAGAACGAGCTGTGGCACAAGGACTACGTCCTCAACTACACCAATGCGTCGTATCTGGTGAACCCGGACTTCAAGTTCGACGACGCCACCGGCCTGTTCTCCGGTTGGGACGATACCAAGAAGGCGTACGACACCAAGAAGGGTGGCTGGGCATACCAGGTCGCCGAGGAGAAACCATGGGACATCGCCGGGCCGATGGCCTGGACCCAGGCTCCCGGGGTACCGAAGTTCACGCCGCTCGTGGAGAAGGTCGCCAAGAAGGACCCGACGCTCCAGGACCCGAACTGTGTGTTCCAGCTGCTTAAGAAGCACTACGAGCGCTACGACATGGACACGGTCTCTCGCATCACCGGTATGCCTAAGGACAAGCTCGAGGAGGTCTACGCGGCCTTCAGCGCCACCGGAGCTCCGGACAAGACCGCGAGCATCTTCTATGCTCTCGGGCAGACCCAGCACCACTACGGCACGCAGAACATCCGCGCGATGGCCATTCTACAGATGCTGCTCGGCAACCTTGGCGTAGCCGGCGGCGGTATCAACGCCCTGCGTGGCGAGGCCAACGTCCAGGGTTCGACGGACATGGCCGTGCTGTGGGGGAACCTCCCCGGCTATCTCAACAAGCCGGTGGCGGCCAAGCATCCCACGATCGCCAAGTGGATCGAGACCGAGACCACAGCGGGGGGCTACTACACCAACAAGCCGAAGTTCTTCATCAGTCTTCTCAAGGAGTGGTACGGCCCGTACGCGACTTTCGAGAATGACTATGCGTACGACCTCATCCCGAAGCTCGGCGCGAAGAACTACTCGACGACCATGACGTTCGAGAAGATGAACGAGGGCGAGATCAAGGGGTACTTCCTCTTCGGGCAGAACCCCTGCAACAGCGCCGCGAACACCAAGTTCGTGCGCAACGCCATGGCGAAGCTGGACTGGCTGGTCTCCGTCGACCTGTACGAGCATGAGTCGGCGGCCTTCTTCAAGGCCCCCGACCTGAACGCGGCCGACATCAAGACGGAGGTCTATCAGCTTCCGGCAGCGTGCCACTACGAGAAGCCCGGTTCGATCTCCAACTCCGGTCGCTGGATTCAGTGGCGCTACGAGGCGGTCAAGCCTCAGGGTGAGGCCCTCGCGGACATGAAGATCCTCACCAAGCTCGCACTCAAGCTCCAGGAGCTGTACGAAGCCGAGGGCGGTCCGGCAAAGGAGCAGATCACCAAGCTCTACTGGCCGTACGTGGACGAGAATGGCGAGGGTGACATCATCCGCGCCGCATGGGCGATGAACGGCTACGACGTGGCGGCCACGGACTTCAAGGCCGGCAAGCCCAAGCTGCTCAAGAATTTCACCCAGCTGAAGGCTGACGGTACCACGGCATGCTGCAACTGGATCTACGGCGGTTACTTCAACAACAACGACGCGCCGTTCGACGTGTCGCAGCAGCCAACGGCCTCCCGGATCAAGGACGATCCCTCGGGCCTCGCGCTCTACCCGAAGTGGTCGTTCGCCTGGCCGGTCAACCGCCGCATCATCTACAACCGGGCGTCGGCCGACATCAACGGC
>JAVERH010000020.1:0-21240 GCA_034007245.1 Coriobacteriia bacterium
CACGGGCGATGAAGAAGCGGCCGTGCTCTTTGAAGACGTCGTGGACACACTCGCACGTAATCTTGACCGGTACGAGGCCGATGGCTGGGTGAAGTACCAGCTTAGCGATGACTCATGGGCGACGAAGACCTACTACGGCCTCCATATCGAGCAGCTGCGCGCGCTCGCGGCGCTGACGGGCGATGAGGGGTTCGAGGAGCGAGCGGACGCCTGGGCGTATCCGTTCGAGCATGAGCGTCGGTGGCTCGCAGGGCGTACGGTGGCACGTTTTGCCGAGCGGATCACAGGGCGATGACTGTCTGGTGGTCTCGGCTATAATCACTTTCTGACCTGTAGCCGCGCTTCATCTTTTTGACGGGAACCCGCCATGCCTTCACTTGGTAACATCCCCCTCACCATCTGGTGGGAGGACGGTACTGTCCGCATGATCGACCAGAGCCGTCTGCCGCTCATCGGTGACCTGCTCGTGTGCAATACCTACGAGGGTGTGTGTACCGCGATCTCCGGCATGGCCGTACGCGGGGCACCTGCACTCGGTGTGGCGGCGGCACTCGGCGTGGCGCTGTGGTCTGAGACCGATGGCGTGGAGATCGTCGAGGTCGACGCCTATCTCGATGAACTCGATCGCGTCGCGGATGTCATCGCAGCCACCCGGCCGACCGCTGTGAACCTCATGTGGGGTGCCGAGCGGATGAAGCGCTTCGCACGTCAGAACGCCGCCACAGGCCTCGATGCACTCCGGCCGCTCCTGCTCGAGGAAGCGCTGCGCATGCGCGACGAGGACGAGCAGCGCAATCGAGCGATGGGTGAGCACGGTGCGACACTGTTCGAGCCCGACTCGCGCATCCTCACGCACTGTAACGCTGGCTCGCTCGCGACCGCGTACTTCGGTACCGCACTCGGCGTCATCTTCACCGCGCATGCGCAGGGCAAGGTCGCGCAGGTGTGGGTGGACGAGACGCGTCCGGTACTCCAGGGCGCACGCCTCACTGCATGGGAGCTCCGCATGGCGGGGGTGCCGTTCAAGCTCATCACCGACAACATGGCGGCGAGCATCATGCGTCGTGGGCTAGTGGATGCGGTCATCGTGGGTGCCGACAGGATCGCGGCTAACGGCGATGTCGCCAACAAGATCGGCACGTACGGGCTCGCGGTGCTCTGCAAGGAGCACGGCATCCCGTTTTATGTGGCCGCGCCGTCCTCCACGGTCGACCTGACACTCGCTACCGGGGATGAGATCGTCATCGAAGAGCGCGACGAGCGTGAGGTCACGGGCATCACGGCTTCCGGTGTCATCGAGCCGCACTCGCCCGAGGAGTCGCGGGCGCTCGATATGCTGACCCAGACGGGTTCCTACGCCCTCGGCATGACGAAGGGTCATCAGATGCAGCTCACCCGGAAGGGTGGCGCCTACCAGTTCGACGCATGGATTCGCATCGCGCCACCCAACATCGAGGTCTACAACCCGGCGTTCGACGTAACGCCTGCCGCGTACGTTACCGCCATCATCACCGAGCGTGGTGTGGCGCGTGCGCCGTATACGGGGTCGCTTGCCGAGGCGTGCAGCGGTACAGGTGCGCTTCACGAGCTCGGCTAGGGGGCGGACCCGGGTGGACATCGGTGGCCTTGTGGGAGTCATAGCCGGGCTGCTCGCGCTCGTCGGTGTGGGTGTCGTACTACGGGTGACCGGGCTGCTCAGTGCCGAGGACTCGCGGCCACTCAACACCATGTTGATGTATGTGGCGTTGCCCGCGCTCATCTTCAGCTCGGTCCACCGAGCCGCGCTCGATCCGAAGCTTGCCATGCTGCCCTTGGTCGGGTGGGCGGTCGCGCTGATCGGGCTCGCTATCGGCTGGGTGCTTGCACGCCTCCTGAAGTTGGAGGGGCCGATCGCCGGTGCGTTCATCATGGCGTCCGTGTTTGGGAACACCGGCTATATGGGTTATCCGGTCGCGATGGCGCTCATGGGTGATGCAGGGCTCGTCCGCGCGATCTTCTCGGACGTCTTCGGTAACACCGCCGCGGTCATCTCTATAGGCACGCTGGTCGCGGGATACTACGGCGCCGGGGACGTGAAGGTGAACCCGCTCAAGGAGATCGTGACCTTTCCGCCGTTCATCGCACTCGCTGCTGCGCTCGCACTGCACGCCGTGCCGATTCCGGAGTTGGTTACATCCTGGTTGGATGCGCTTGGTAGTGTCGTCATACCGGTGATCATGATCTCGGTGGGGTTGAGCCTCAAGCCTCGCAAGCTCAAGGGGCATCTGTCGTTGGCCTCGATCGTCGTCGGTACCAAGCTGGTGGTTCTGCCGCTCATCGCGCTCGGCATCGGTTCGCTCGTTCTCGACGATCCGGAATCGCTGCGCGTGGCGGTGATAGAGGCCGGCGTGCCGACGATGATGCTGCTCGTGATCATGGGGCAGCGGTACAAGCTCGACAGCGACTTCATCACCTCGGTGATCCTGCTGACGATGGTAGGGGCGGTCGTGACGATCCCCGTGCTGCAACTGCTGCTCGGCTGACGCGTCTGTCCCGGAAGGGGGAGACGTGCGCGCACTGCTCGATTTCGTGTTCCCGCTCCGCTGTGCCGGGTGTGACAGGCCGGGGGTCCTGCTGTGTGAGTCCTGTCGCATGGCGGTCGCATCCATCGACCCGGCGGCCGCATGTCCCCGGTGCGGCGCTCCGATGCCCTGTGCCGAATGCCGTGGTCGGACCTTTGCCTTCTCGGCTGCGCGCTGTGCAGCGCTCCTGGAGCCCCCGGTCTCGAGCGCCGTCGTCGCACTGAAAGACGGTGGCGAGCGTCGGTACGCGTCACTACTGGCCGGGTTGCTCATGACGGCCTCGGATGGCTGGCTCGAGGCGGACGACGTGCTCGTGCCTGCGCCCGCATCGCCTGCAGCGCTGCGGCGGCGCGGCTTCGATCATGCCACCGACATCGCCCGCGCGCTCGGACGACGTACCGGAAATCATGTGGAGTCGCTGCTCCGAGCGTCTGCCGGTGCCGATCAACGTGCTCTTGGCAGAGAGGCCCGGTTCGCGAACCGCTCGGCTGCGTTCTCTGTTGTCGGGCCGAGGCGGGTCGGTATCGAATGTGCGCTGCCCGGGCGGGTGGTACTGGTCGACGATGTCTTCACGACGGGGGCGACACTCGATGCCGCCGCACGTGTTCTGCGACAGGCTGGCGTGAGCGAGGTTCGTGCACTCGCAGTGGCACGTGCCGTCGAGCGTCCGTCGGTCTCACCTGCTACACTTCAGAGGCTTTCACCCGGGTCTGTGGTTGCGGGCGCGCAAGCGCCCTAGTCCAAGGTAGGCGCGGCCGAAAGGATCCACGTAAGCGCGAGGCCAAGCCTCGTCGTGAGCATGGCGCGCCTTAGGGGTAAGTCGTACCGTTCCACGCGACCGTCAGGTCGTATGGGGCGAGAGGGTCGGTAGTGAGACTCTGTCTTGCGGAAGCCCCGGTATGCGGGTGTGGGGCCAAAGACCAGGTCAGCCGGGTGAAAGCTATCATGACTTGCAGTCGCAGTGCGTGTTCTGCGATAGATGGGATGTCGCACGAAAGGGGTGGGCCGGTGGTGGCACGTCGCATGATGATAGCGGTGTTGATGATCGCGCTGGTGGCGGGTCTGGCTGGCTGCCAGGCCGAGGCGGAGAAGCCGACACTCACACCGACGGTCGCACCTCCGGTGATCGCTGAGGAGGGCGTACTGAAGGTCGGGATCGACCTGTCGTATCCGCCGTTCGGCGGCACTGCCACAGATATGGACACCGGTATCGATGTCGATGTCGCTGCGGCGATAGCCGAGCGTCTTGGCTGTCAACTGCGCGTGGTGGACGTCAAGCCGGCTGCGCTGGCTTCGTCACTCGACGGCGAGACGATCGACATCATGCTCGGCGCCATACCGATCACCGATGCGGTGCTTGCCGATGCCACGAGCGCGGGAAGCTACATCATCGACGGTCCGGCCTTCTTCACTCTTGGGTCTGCCGATGTCGGGTCTGTGGATAGCTCGGAGACCGTGACGATCGCACTCGAGGATGTGGCCGCACTCCGGGTGGGGGCCCAGAATGAGAGCGGTGCGTTCTGGGTACTGGAGCACGAGCACGGCGATGGCTTCGTGACTACGTTCGATACGTTGACGGAGGCGTTCGACGCGCTCGAGGCCGGCGAGGTGGATGTGGTCGCCGGGAGCGTTATCGTCGGTGCATACATGGCCCGAGACTACGAGGGGATCACGTATGCAGGGCAGTTCGGCCAGGCCGAGCCGCTCGGCGTTGCAGTCGCCAAGGATGCCGTGGAGTTGGAGGCGGCGGTGCGAGAGGCACTCGACGGGATGGCCGCCGATGGCGTGCTCGGCACAATACGGCACAAGTGGGTCGGAGACCTCCCTGCGCTTCTGGTCGAGGGTGCAGCCACGGCAGGCTGAGGGTGTGCTGTGCATGCTTTGATCGTATGCCCTGATCGGTTGCGTGGAGCGGTCTATCCATGGGTGTATATCCGGCCACTATTCGTGGATATTCTCGGGTGCATTCACACGCCCCTCCTTCGTGCTGTATAGTTATGCACAGGTTTGACAGGGGGTACGGGGGCCTTCCCGCACCCGCATTCAAAGGAGGCTCCATGAGCAAGACGAAGAAGTTCGCAGCTCTCTTCATGGCCTTCGCGCTGGCGTTCAGCATGTTTGCGCTGACCGGCTGTGCGACGGAAGAAGAGCCAGATACCACGACTGAAGAACCCATGGACGAGGGTAGTGAGCCCGCCGTCGAAGAGTTCGTTCTGGTCGAGGAGGGCAAGCTTATAGCTGGCTCGGAGACGACGTTCCCACCGTTCGAGTCGATGAACGGCGATATCGCCGAGGGCTTCGATGTGGATCTTATGGAAGCGATCGGTGAGAAGCTCGGTCTGGAAGTCGTGATCAAGACGGAGATCTTCGATACGCTTATCCCGACGCTACAGGCGGGTGGCAAGTTCGACGTGATCGCTTCCGGCATGACCATCAAGCCTGAGCGCGAGAAGGAGATTGACTTCTCCGACCCGTACTACGACTCTAACCAGTCGGTCGTCATGAAGGCTGGCTCCACGTACAACGCTCCTGAGGATCTGACTGGTTTGCGGGTCGGTGTGCAGTCGGGCACCACTGGTCAGGCTTGGGCTGAGGAGACCGTCCCGGACGTTCAGATCGTGCCTTTCAAGAACGCGACTGAAGCGTTCGCCGCTGCGGCTGCTGGAAATGTCGACGCGATCGTCAACGACCTTCCCGTTTCGACCGAGCTGCTGAAGCAGGACGCTCGCGGACTCGAGGTCGTAGCCCAGATCCCGACGGGCGAGCAGTACGGCTTCGGCGTGAGCAAGGATAACCCCGCGCTCCGTGATGCAATCAACGACGCGCTTGCCGAGCTTCGTGCTGATGGCACGTACGACGAGATCTTCGAGAAGTGGTTCGGTATCAAGCCGTAACAAGGATTTTCCTACTCCATCTGCATGAAGTGGTGCAGCGGAGGGGCCCGATACGGTATTCTTCGAGGGACTCCTGGATATGACCGGGGGTCCCTCGTCACATCACGGACAGGAATGGGGAACCGCCCATGGGTGACCGTACCGCACGCTTGATGCGTGTTCGCCGCGCTGCGGTATGCGTTGTGCTGCTGACACTGTTGCTCTCCATCGCGGCTCCCGCCTTCGCGATGACCGATGGTCGCATGACCATCGACCGGAAGACGGGCGGACTCCTTACGCGGTTCACGTACCAGGCGACCGTGGATGAAGATGCCAATCTCGGACGACTCGACTTCCTCTTCCCGGAAGGATTCGATACCGAGGATGCCTATATCAAGCTGACGCTCCTCGACGGGCTGCAGCGCATTCAGGCCGATTACGAGTTCGAGGTCCTTGAGTCCGGTGCGGTCAGACTCATGTTCGATCCGGCCGTCCCGGCCGAAAGCAATGTCTTCATCGAAGTCTACGATGTCATGATCCCGATCGCTGGCGGGACGTACGAGATACCCGTCGAGTACGAAGTGGTCATGGGTGGTCGCGGGGAGGCTCGCGAGGAGACCGGGCTCACGGTCAAGTACGACACGCCTCCGCGTGAAGAGGCGCTCTCGCGCTGGCTCGAGAACCAGGATGCCGTCAAGTCGTGGAACTCGGTCACGTTCCTGAACACCTTCTTCAAGCCGCAGCACATCGTTGTGGCGATACCGCTGCTCTTCAAGGGCTGGCTCATATCGCTATCGCTGGTGATGATCGCATTCCCGATATCGATCCTCGGTGGCCTGCTCGTCGCCTTCATGAAGATGGCCAAGGTACCTCCGGTGCGATGGATCGCCTCCACCTACATCAACATCATCCGAGGCACCCCGCTGTTCCTGCAGATATTCGTGGTCTTCATCGGCTTTCGTACCGTCGGACTGCGCATCCCCGATTTCCCGTCGGCGGTCGCCGTACTGGCGTTCAACTCGTCGGCGTATCTCGCGGAGATCTTCCGTGCGGGTATCCAGTCGATCAGCAAGGGGCAGTTCGAGGCGGCATCGTCGCTCGGCATGAGCTACTGGCAGGCGATGCAGTACGTGATCGTTCCGCAGACGGTGCGCCGCGTGCTGCCGACGATGACCTCCGAGTTCATCTTGCTCTTCAAGGACACCTCGCTGTTGGCAGCGGTGGGCATCTTCGAGTTGATGATGTACTCGCAGAACTACGTGGCCCGTAACGCCAACCTGACGGCGTTCATGGTGGCTGCAGGCTACTACCTGATCGTCACCATCCCGCTGATCAATCTGGTGGGCAGGCTTGAGACCAAGCTCGCACAGAGCGAGCACGGCGCGTCGTCGCCACCAAAGGGGCGGCCCAAGCGTGGCGTGCTGCTCGGCGCCGGTGATGATCCTGTGCCTCCTGGTGCACCTGCGCCCGGGCTCGGGTCTGCTACCGGTGAGCCGTCTATGGTGGACTTTGACAACTCTGCCGCCAAACATGAATCGAGGTGAGCGCGATGACTGACGCGATCTTGCGCATCAAGAACCTCCAGAAGTCCTTCGGCGCCCTCGAAGTGCTCAAGGGCGTCAACATGGACGTCCAGCGCGGCGAGGTGGTCGTTATCCTCGGGCCGAGCGGTTCGGGCAAGTCCACGTTACTGCGCTGCGTGAACCGCCTTGAGGAGCCGTCTGGTGGTGAGATATGGTTCGATGACATCCAGGTGAACGATCACAAGACGAACATCAACGATGTGCGCGAGAAGATCGGTATGGTCTTCCAGAGCTTCAACCTCTTTCCGCATCTCACCGCCAAGGGCAACGTCATGCTTGCGCAGCGCAAGGTGCTCAAGCGCAGCAAGGCGGAGGCCGCTCGTATCGCGGTGGAGCAGCTTGAGCGCGTGGGTCTTGGCGATCGTGTCGACTACTTCCCGTCGCAGCTCTCCGGCGGCCAGCAGCAGCGTGTGGCCATCGCCCGCGCGCTTGCGATGGATCCTCACGTGATGCTTTTTGACGAGGTTACTTCTGCGCTCGATCCCGAGTTGGTGCGCGGGGTCCTCGACGTCATGAAGGAGCTTGCGTTGGCCGGCATGACCATGTTGGTGGTCACCCACGAGATGGGCTTTGCTCGCGATGTGGCTACCCGCGCGGTGTTCATGGATGAGGGCGTGATCGTGGAAGAGGGCACGCCTAGCGAGGTCTTCGACAGCCCGCAGAACGAGCGGACGCAGGACTTCCTCGGCCACATCTCATAGCTGGTAAGGTGGAGTCATAGAGGCTCACCTCTCGCCGCGGTGAGGTATGCGTGCAGGATGTGTCTTAGTCGTATGGAATCACGCTGTACCCCGCCGCAAGCGTGCCCGGGCGGGTATCTTCTAAATGACCGGAACACTACAAAGGAGGATGGACTATGCAGATGATCGTGAAGGGTCGTCGCATGGAGGTTACCCCCGCCATTCGCGAGTATGCCGAGGAGAAGGTCGGACGTGTGGCCAAGATTCTCGATAGCAAGCTGATGAGTGCCGAGGTCGAGCTTTACACAGAGCGGAACCGCTCGATCGAGAAGGGCCAGATCGCCGAGGTCACCATTTACACCAAGGGCCCGGTCATCCGTGCAAAGGAGGCCGCGTCGGATCTCTACGCGGCGATCGATCTTGTCAGTGAGAAGCTGGAGCGACAGGTCCGCAAGTACAAGACCAAGGTCATCGACAGGCAGAACAGGCCAGTGCCGATGCCCGAGCCGATGCCCGAGCCGCTCGAGGATGACGAGCCGGCTATCGTGAAGACGAAGATGCTCGAGCACAAGCCGATGAGCACAGACGAGGCGATGCTTCAGATGGAGCTCCTCGGACACGACTTCTTCGTGTTCCGCAACGAGGATGGCGAGGGGATGAGCGTGCTGTATCGTCGCCACGACGGCGACTACGGACTTATCACATCTGCATAAGGTAAGGTTCATGCGAGCGTGAATGGATAAGGGACGCGGCTGATGCCGCGTCTCTTTGCATGCATCGAGTGTGTTTATCACTGCAATCTATATGCGATAAATCGCAGATAGGAGACTGTTTGTCAGTTGACAGTGTGCGTTCGTCGCACCTAGAGTGAACGATGTGCGATCGTGATAGCGAGGTAATCGCCGTAACACCAGAGCACGCGTTGACGCAAGGAGTCCTATGGAATCGGTGGTATCTGCCTCACTCATCACGGAGATCGAAGGAGCGCTTGCGCAGATCTCCGAGATACGGGCCGCACGCGTTGTAGCTTCTCCGGCAGGCGTCATCGAAGAGATTCACGTTCTGGCGCTTCCCTCCAAGGCCCCCAAGCAGCTCGTTCGCGACATCGAGTCGACGTTGATGGCTGCATTCGGCATTCCGATCGATCACAAGAAGATATCCATCGCGCAGCTGGGGCAGGAGTCGCTGCCTCAGACGGCAGAGCCGCTCAAGCCGCACGCTCGTGCGCAGATCAAGAGCATCAACGCCGAGGTCGCTGGCGTCTATGTCAATATCGCCGTCTCCCTCGAGCTTGAGGGTGGGCTGTACGTGGGTAAGGCCACCGGCCCTGCAAGCCGTACAGGCCGGGAGCGTCTGGTTGCCGAGGCGACGTTGGACGCCATCGCTCAGTATCTGCAGGGCGCCTTCACCTTTGCGCTCGAGGATGTTGAGATCATCCGTCTCGGTCGAGAGAGCGTCGCTGTCTCCTGCGTGGTGCTGGTGACGTCGCTCGGGGAGCAGGCATTCGCCGGCTCAGCGCTTGTGCGTCAGAACGAGAAGGACTCGATCGTCAGAGCCACGTTGGACGCGATCAATCGGCGTCTTGGCTTCTTGACAACCTCATAGATCATTTTGGGCCAACGCCGTGGATAACTACGGTTTGAACACTGTCAGCACACGACTGAGCGAAGCGGACAGGGTTCTTCCATCATTAGCGGGGTGGGAGAAGACACCACATAGACAGGGGGTCTTCTCACATGAAGCGTATCGCTTTGTTCTTTGCCTCGATCGCCGCGCTCGTTATTGGCGGCGGTGCCGCTTGGAAGTGGTAGTAACCACACTTAGTGTTAAGCACGGTGTTGGCCCGATTTATTCTTTGAGGGTGCCTCAATGATATCTGGACGGATGCGTGTCTATCTCTGGTTCGTAGTGCTTATTAGCGTCCTTGTGTGGACACTGATACTACCCGTCTATCGTGTGAACTCTTGGCCAGCGATCATTCTGTTAGCACTTCTTGCGTTTGCCTTGAGCAGCATGGCGGTGGAGCTTCCGCTGGCTTCCTCAATATCGATGATTTACGCTGCGCTGTTCGCTGCTCTAGTCTATGCGGGTCCTGTTGGCGCGGGCGTTGTTGGAATGATTAGCGGTTTCTCTGTGCGAGAATTTCGGGAACGTAAGGCACCACTTCTAATGATTGGCAACTCTGCCCAACTGTCACTATCGGCGATTGCTGCAGGCCTGGTCTTTCAAGCGCTCGGGGGTGGATCGCTTTATCTGGCCTTGGGTCGCTCTCCGGACCTGACAATAAGCGTCATCGCTTCAATCGCTGCGACTACAACCTTTTTTGCCGTTAATCTCATTCTGATTACTATTGGCATCTCACTGAGGACCGAGATGCGGCTGGGCGGTGTTCTCAGGACCCTGCAACCAACTTCGTACTGGGTGAGTCTGCTCGTTCTAACACTGTTGGGTTTCACTATGGCAGTTCTTCTTGCCCTGAAGAGTTGGATTGGATTGCTGCTTCTCGTGCTTCCGTTCTGGATGGCTCGGCGCACTTTCCGTGTTTACGTAGAGCTTAGTGAGGCGTATGCATCCACAGTCCGGTCGCTTGTCACAGCAATCGAGGCAAAGGATCCATACACGAAGGGCCACTCAGAGCGGGTGGCCGACTATTCTCGGAAGGTTGCCGAGCGGATGGGCATGTCCCATGCCGACGTCGATCTCCTTGAGCGTGCAGCGTTGCTTCACGATATAGGCAAAATAGGCATCAGCCTCGATACACTGGTATCTCCCGATGAGCTGACTCCGGAAGAATTGAGCGCTATCCGTCAACACCCTGCGCTTGGCAGCAATCTTGTTGCCGATGTTGAGTTCCTAAACGACATCGTAGGCATAGTCCGGCATCATCACGAGCGGTATGACGGGGCTGGTTATCCGGACGGCTTGGCGGGAGAGCGGATCCCTCTGCTGGCGCGGATTCTTGCTGTAGCAGATTCTTACGATGCAATGACCTCTAATCGAGCATATCGCCCTCGTCTATCGAGGACCGAAGCGCGCGAAGAGCTTCATCGTGTGGCGGGTTCGCAGCTCGACAGCGAGATAGTCAGTCACTTCAGTGAGATGCTGACGGACCTGGCTATGGAGAGGTCAAGGGCATGAGAACGCCGCTTTCGTTGAATCGTTCGACTGGCGTAAGAAGTGTCATGTTTCTGACACTTCTCGTAAGTTTCGGCGCCACAGCTGCTCTTTGGATGTTGGGGCGTTCTGCCGGAGCAGCATTGGATGCGGGGGCCATCGGGGGTCTTGCATTGGCGTTCCTTACCGTACGGCCTCTCACACTTCATCTTCCGCAAGGGGATCAGGTACCAATCACGCTGGTGGTCGGGCTGGTGGGTCTGTTTCTTTTGGGTACAGGCGAAGTGTTGGCGGCAGCATTGGCTGCAGGAGCAATCGATGCAGTCTTGCGGATGTCGCTGGAGGGAGTCGATGCTTCCCGGGATCGCCTCGTTGACGTGGTTCGCAGCGTGTCCGTTCTTGCGTTGCTCACACCGTGTCAGTTGCTGGTAGGACCGGATGTGATGTCTCCCACGGCGGGCGAAGTGGTTCTCATTGCGGGAATGAGCGTTGGTGCGTTGTACGCATTGGTGGATATTTGCACTCTGGCGGCTCAGCAGTGGATCGCGGGGGGCGCTGAAGTGTTTCAGGGAGTCGTATCACTATTGCGTTCACTTGGGTCGGTCTACATGATGCACATCGCGATGGCCGCTGTTGCGCTTCGAGTGTACCCCTCGCTCGGTGTGTGGGGTCTACTTGTCATTCTGTTGCTTACGCTTATCTTGCAGAACAGCTTTAATCTCTATCTTCGCATACGGCGCGCGTACGCGCAGACGATCAGAGCCCTGGCGCATGCGGCAGAATTGGATCGGCCGCAAGATGCGGGTCACGCAGAGCGTGTGGCTGATTTGGCCGTAGGTGTAGGTCGCGTGCGTGGTCTCGCGGGTGCTGATCTCGAGCGCGTGGGTTACGCGGCGCTGCTTCACGATGTTGGTCGCATCGGGTGTGATATCGAGGATGCAGAGGGGCTATACCGTGCTAGAGGGGCTGAGATTGTTGGCGCTGTCCCATTTCTTGAGGGTGTTGCTCCGCTGATCATGCATTCTCGAGATGAAGAGAGTTCTTCTATCCCTGAAGGCGCAGTGATCGTAGGCATCTGCTGTCGATACGATCGCTTGCGTGCGTGGATCGGTGCTAGTGCGGCGCTCAACCAGCTGGAAGCTGAAGAGGATGGCCGGTACTTGCAGGCAGTGAAGTCGCTCGCTTCTATTGTGCGCCATCAGTCTGGCTCGCTTGGGATGACGGAGGATTCTCTGTGATTCTTCTTGAGATGGTCGTTCTTGCGCTCGTAATTTCGCTCATGGCTGGAGGGTCATTGCGTAAGCTTGAACAGGAGCGCTTGCGGGGGGAGTGGCTCCTGCTGGTTCTGCTACCCCTGCAGATCGCATGGCCTCAGTTTGTTGAGATGATGGGAATGGGCTGCGCCATCAGTCTTACCATTTGGCTGCTTATGATGACATTGCTTGTTGTCGTGCTTGCGCTGAATGCACCACATCGGTGGGCGCTCGGAGTTGCTGCCCTCGGCATAACGTTAAACGTAATCGTGATTGGTTTTAACGGTGCGATGCCCGTAAGCCTGCGAGCGACGTCAGAGATTGGTGTTTCGCGTGCGGATGCGCTCATCAAGCTGGACGCCGACTGTCTTCATGGAGTGTTTGATGAAGGGGTGCGCATTCCCGCGTTGGCGGATGTTATCGCGATACCTGGTCCTCGGTGGCAGTGCAGTGTAGTGAGTGTAGGAGACCTGCTCCTAGCGCTGGGGCTGAGCAGTTGGGTGTTCACTGCTACGCACAAACATATCGGATAGGCAGGCTTAATATATCGACTAGATATGCGCAAATAATACTAACCATGCGATGAATCGTTTGCAGGCATATCTTGCACTATCGATACTAATGCGCTTTGATAGTACCTCTCGGGGGTCTCCACGCCACGATATGGGGGAAGCGGCGATGGTGGAGATACTAGGTGCTCCAATGCCTGAATTCAGTGGGATGATTGCGCGCAGTCGGTTGGTCGAGCTGTTCAAGGCACAGTCACCACCACTCACGCTGATTTGTGCGGCTGCCGGGTACGGCAAGACCGTTCTGGCGTCGCAGATTGCGCGTGAATCGGACTTTGATGTCGTGGCTTGGGTGCAGTTGCCGGATATCGATGTCAGTGCCGATATCCTGCTGAGGCAGATTGCCGATGTATTTGGTCCGCGATCAGAGCAAAGCGACGGTCTCATTGCTGAGTCCCTCCAGTCACCAGAATCCGTCTTAGTTGATGATTCAATGAGGATTCTCGATGGGTTGCGAGGTAATCGCGGAAGACGTGTACTTTTGGTTATCGATGGAGCAGATAGCCTGCGCGCTATCGAGGCTCTAACTGCACTTGCTGCGGATTTTGGACGGTGTATTTCTCCGGGTAGCCGTATCGTTGTCGCGTGTCGAAGGGTGGAACGTGAGGGGTCGATTGATCCTGGGGGAGTGTGGCTCATAGAGGAGGATGACCTCGCATTCACGATGGACGAGGTGCAGGCTCTCGTGACAGGTATGACTAGCGTCTGTCCGGAGGATGATGCGCTACGATTGTTTGAGGGTTACCTAGGGCATCCTGCCATTACCCGCATCATGATTCGTCATGGCGTGACGACATCTGAGACCCAGCCTCAGGATCTTATCTGGCAGACCGAAAGAATCGTGTCGTGGCTTGATGAGGGCGAAATCGCTGCCCTCTATCTTGCGGCAGTTCTCGGTGGGGGCGAGTTTGCGGTGCTCCGGAAGTGTGCGTTTGCATGCGATTTGAAGCTCGATTGGGTTGCGCTGAGTCGCAGTGTGCCGCTATTCCACATCTTTGAAGCAGCACTGGGCGTCAGGTTGTTCAGGGTGCACGCGGTCCTATGTCATGTGATGGATCGGTTCGCTCAGACTAAGGTAACCGAGGATGATTGCATCAACATACGTACGGTTGTCTTCGAGCAGTTATCTCGCGATGGCGAATATGTGCGACTAGCCGCTGCACTTGATCTATACGGTAGTGCGGATGAAGTTGCAGCGTGGTGTGAGAGCGATGGAGTCTCGATGATTCGCCATGCCGGCAATCTAGCAATCACCCGGCTTCTATCGAGAGTGTCACCTCTCAGTATCGCATCCAGTGCGCGGCTACTTGTGCTCCGAGCGCATGTCCAGCGTGCGGCGGGCACCCCAACGGCCGCACTTGAATCCGCGGTCATGGCTAAGCGAGTAGCGGAGGTAGCCAATGAGGATGCCAGCCTTGTCTCAGCAACGCTACTCATCGCCCGACTGCAATTCGATCAGGGTGTGGTCTCGGAGACTCAAGAGATGCTAGGGGAGCTTTCGAGTACCACTGTGCACTCTGTGAGTGTTGAGGCAGCCTGTGTAAGAGAGGCCTATCTGGCGGTCGCCGAGGCCAGCCTAGGAAGAATTTGTGATGCGACAAGGAGAGTTGAATCGTTGAAACACATTCTAAAGGGGGTGGATCAGGGCTCCGACGAAGCTGCATTTGTTGTCAACTGCATATCATGCATTCATGGTCAATTTCGAGGCGACTGGGCTGCCGCTTCCCCGTTGCTTGCCTCGCTTGCTTTTCGTTCGGATATGTCCCACTACCAAAGCGAGCACATTCGGGTGAACTACTCAGCAGTGTTGGTTGAAACTGGGCGAACGGATGAGGCGCAACATCTGATTCAACCAATTGTTGATTGTTTTAGTCCTACAGAAATACGATCAGCTTATGCTGCCGCTTTGGGCACGTTGGCTGATTCGCTTTGGTTGTGTGCCGACTCGTCTACGGCTCGCGCGGTCAATGATCGCGTGGTTAAGGCTTGCCAGGACTCCAACGACCAGTTTGGTCTGGCTGCACATAGTATCAATTCGGCGCGTGCGCTCAGGGCGCTTGGTGCGCATGAAGACTCACTGTCTTGTGCATTGAAGGCCGAGTCATTCCTCGCCAGCTGTGGGGCCAGTGCTCATATGTTGCGCCTGATGGCGAGCATTGAGACTTCGGCGAGTCACCTTGCGCTCGGTGACGTGGCGCTTGCCTCAGATGCTATCGAAAACGTTCTCGCGGACCCGACAATCGCTGAGGCTATAGGACATCGTTTACGGTGCGATCTCGTTCGAGCGGAGATTGATTGCATTCGAGGTGAGTGGCGGGCCGCTGTAGAACGTCTCGCCGGCTACTGTAAGTACATAGCAAGTGGTTCGGCGAACATGACGCTTGCGTGCTATATTCGTGCGTTTTCGAGGCTTCTTGGTGTACTGAATGAGGCGCTAGGAGAGATGAGGATTCCAGCGCGAGTGCTCAAGTTGATTCCGGACAACATTATTTCTGACACCCTCGCATGGGTTGAGGAGTCTATGGGGGTAGAGTCCGCATCATTGATGAGGCGTCGATATGGGTTTCGAGAGCAAGGTACATCTGTGGTATTGAGACAGGGGCCGTCCGTGTTGTTCGAAAGCCCAATTCTTCGAGTACATGCTTTTGGCAAGCTCGAGATTGAGAGCTCTTACGGATGCGTGGAGTACAAGTATTGGCATAAGCGTAAGTCACGCCTACTCTTCTTGATGCTGCTATGTGCGCCTGCGCACGAGATTCCTCGTGATGTGGTTCTTGAACGGTTATGGCCAGAAATGGAGCATGGCAATGCGTTGCGTAATTTCTATGTGACCTGGAGCCATCTGCGAAAGGCCCTTATGTGCGAGACAAAAGGGGCAGATGTCAGCCGATTTGCCGATTCCAACTCAGATGCGTGTTGGCTCACGGATCTTCTAGAGTCTGATATCGACCGGTTTAATGCTGAGCTCAGCGTTATGCATTCCGCACGATTTTCGGGCGATGAGCTTGCAGCTGTGTCGTCGGCCTTGCGACTCTCTGATATCTACCGAGGGGAGCTTCTCGCAATGAATATATACGATGAGTGGTTTGATGAGGATCGAACGCGAACGAAGCGTGATTTCTGTGATGCGATGGTCGCAGGAGCTCAGGCTGCGGTGGGCGTCAATAAACATGATCTTGCGCTAGTCTTTCTGAATCGCGTATCAATCATTGATCCATGGCGCGAGGATGTGTATCAGCTGATGATGCGCTGCCAGATGTCTGAGGGGAAGCGAAGCGGGGCCATAGAGACTTACAAGATATGTCGTACGCGACTGGTCGACGATCTAGGTATCGATCCATGCGCCGAGACTGTTCGCATTTTCCAAGCCGTGCTCGCGATGGAGGATATGGGTTCGTTGGCCGTGCCCCCGGCAAGCATCGGCTGTTAAGGAATCGGTAAGATTCCGTTGCATACCCTTCGCTATGATGCTCATGCGGTGGTTCGACAGATGGCCGAATGGCCCAGGCGGACTCTACCTGTGAGCGGGCCGGTGAGGAGACGGGAGACCTCCTGAGGGGCACTGGTACGGTGATCGGGAGATATGGTTCTGTGGAGCTGCAGCAGAGGGACTGGGAGGTGACAGGCTTCCAGTCCCTTCACACTCCACACGGAGACGTAGCATCACCTACTTGGTCCCCCGTACCTAACACTTCGCCATGCTACAATCTGCAGGTTCACAGCCCGCCCACTCACGTCTCCACAAGGAGCGTTTCAGATGGCCAACTTCCTTACCAAACTCCTCTCCGTCGGTGAGGGCAAGCAGTTCCGCGAGTACGATGCGGTCGTTGCGCAGATCAACGCCCTGGAGCCGTCCATCGAGCCGCTCTCAGACGATGAGCTCCGTGGTAAGACAGATGAGTTCCGCGCCCGCATAGAGGCAGGGGAGACGCTCGACGATCTCCTACCTGAGGCGTTCGCCGTTGTCCGAGAGGCCTCCAGACGCACCCTCGGCATGCGTCACTTCGATGTGCAGATGATCGGTGGCATCGTGCTCCACCGCGGCAACATCGCTGAGATGAAGACTGGTGAGGGTAAGACGCTCGTGGCCACGCTCCCCGTCTACCTCAACGCACTCGAGGGCAATGGCGTGCATGTGGTCACCGTCAATGACTATCTTTCCCGTCGTGACAGTGAGTGGATGGGGCAGGTCTACCGTTTCTTGGGTCTTAAGGTCGGTCTTGTGCAGTCGGGTATGGATCCGTCCACGCGCAAGCCCGCCTACGCTGCCGACATCACGTACGGGACCAACACCGAGTTCGGCTTCGACTACCTGCGCGACAACATGGTCACACGCCCCGAGCTCAGGGTGCAGCGCGGACATCACTTCGCCATTGTCGATGAGGTTGACTCGATCCTTATCGACGAGGCGCGTACTCCGCTCATCATCTCGGGCGCCGGCACGAGAAGCGCCGACGCCTACAAGAACTTCGCAAAGATCGCTCCCCGGCTGAAGGTCGATGAGGACTTCGAGCTCGACGAGGGTAAGCGTACCGTCGCGCCTACCGAGGAGGGCATCGCTCGCGTTGAGAAGCTGCTCGGTATCGAGGATCTGTACGCCGATCCATCGGGCCAGATGGTCAACCACCTCCAGCAGGCGCTAAAGGCACAGTTCCTCTTCCATCGCGACGTGGAGTATGTGGTGAAAGACGGCGAGGTGCTCATCGTCGATGAGTTCACCGGCCGCATCATGTACGGTCGTCGGTGGTCCGACGGTCTGCACCAAGCGGTGGAGGCCAAGGAGCGCGTGCATGTGCGCGAGGAGAACCAGACACTCGCCACTATCACGCTACAGAACTTCTTCCGCCTCTACGACAAGCTCGCGGGCATGACTGGTACGGCTGTCACAGAAGATGCCGAGTTCCGCGAGATCTACAACCTGCCCGTCGTGGTGATCCCGTCCAACAGGCCGCTGATCCGTGACGACCGCAACGACCTCATCTATCGCACCGTCGACGCCAAGTTCTCGGCTGTGGCCGATGAGATCGCCGAGCGCTACGCAGCCGGGCAGCCCTGTCTCGTGGGCACCATCTCCATCGAGAACTCCGAACGCCTCGCTGCACTGCTCAAGAAGCGAGGCATCCCACACAACGTGTTGAACGCCAAGTTCCACGAGATGGAGGCGCAGATCATCGCGCAGGCGGGCCGTGCGGGCTCTGTGACGATCGCTACCAACATGGCCGGTCGTGGAACCGATATCATCCTCGGCGGTAATCCCGATGCGCTTGCCGTAGAGCTGCTGCGCGAGCGCGGTATCGACCCGGACGAGGCGACCGAAGAGCAGCACGCCGAGGCGCTGGCAGAGGCCAAGCGTGTGTGTATAGCCGAGCACGCCGAGGTCGTGGATGCAGGCGGACTCGCGGTACTCGGTACCGAGCGTCACGACTCCCGTCGTATCGACAACCAGCTGCGTGGACGTTCTGGTCGCCAGGGCGATCCCGGCGTCTCGCAGTTCTACCTCTCGCTCGAAGACGACCTCATGAGGCTCTTTGGCGGCGGCAAGATGGACCGCATCGGTGCATTCATGGCTAAGTCCGATATCCCGGACGACATGCCCATTCAGGCCGGCATGGTCTCCAAGGCGATCGAGAGCGCGCAGCGACAGGTGGAAGCGCAGAACTTCGCCAGTCGCAAGTACGTGCTTGAGTACGATGACGTGATGAACAAGCAGCGCCAGGTGATCTACGCCGAGCGCAATGAGATCCTTGGCGGCAAGGACATCCGCAGTCGCGTCGAGGAGATGATCGAAGAGACCGTGGCGGCCATGGTGGCCGAGTTCTGCTCCGAGAAGAGCTACTCCGAAGAGTGGGACTGGGACGGCCTGGCCGAGCAGCTGCATGAGGTCACCGGTGCGTCGCTGATTGACGATGAGTCGCGCGCGACGGAGAACCCCTTCGAGCTGACCCAAATGCTCTCGGACAAGGTCGTCGCGCTGTATGAGGCCAGGGAGGCGACGCTCGGCGAGCAGCAGGTGCGCGCGCTCGAGCGCCACGTGATGCTGCGGGTCATCGATGCGCGTTGGATGAACCATCTACTCGAGATGGACTATCTGCGCGACGGCATCGGCCTACGCGCCATCGGTCAGCGCGATCCGCTTGTGGAGTACAAGAACGAGGCGTACGACGCGTTCAAGTTCCTGGTGGGGGAGATCAGCCGGGACTTTCTACGCACCCTCATGCACATCCAGGTCGTGGTCGAGTCTGCGCCCGCCGGGCCCGAAGTGGGCCGCGTCACCTACACGGCACCTACCGAGTCCACGATCTTTGGTGGTGCGCGCGAGCAGGCCGCAGCGGGGATGCAGGCCGCCGCGTCGGCAGCCGGTGGCGGTGCGAGTGAGGCGATGGCTCAGGCCGCTGCAGCCAACGCGCGGCGCCCGGCTACGCCCGGTGCAGCAACGGTCGTCAAGGACAAGAACGACCCATACGCCAACGTTGGCAGAAACGACCCCTGCCCCTGCGGTAGTGGCAAGAAGTTCAAGCACTGTCACGGCGCGAACGCATAGCTCTTTTTTGCGGTGCGTGGGTTGGTGGAGGATGGCCGTATCCGCCGATGGACGGCGGGTCGGGCTAGAGGCCTTATGGCATGTTTATGACAGATGTTGGCTGACGAGGGGGGCGGCATGACGCATGAAAAGGGAGACGCACGCTGGAGCATGAGGTTGGTGGGTCGGCTCGTACTCGCGGTTCTACTGGTAGCGGTGATGTTGCCGGTGGGCGCGCTGCCTGCGATGGGGGCCGACGACGACAATGTTCCCGGGGTGTCGATCCCGGGCTCGCCTTTCACGGGGACGCTTGATGAAGATGACGACATGGACGATGTCTATTCCGTACATCTGGAGGCAGGTCAGCCGATCACGGTCGTGCTCGAGGGGCCTGACGATGCGGACTTCGATCTGTTTCTCTATGGCCCAAATACCACGGACGTGGGTGTTGACTCGTCAGAGCAGAGTGCATACTCATCCAGTTCGTACGAGCAGCTCACCTACACGGCGTCGACTGCCGGCACGTACTACGTGGATGTGTATTCTTCGTCTGGCTCGGGGAGCTACACGGTTGCATGGAGCTATACGCTCGCGTGGGATGTCGGCGCCGAGAATATACCTGGGGTGCCCATCCCTGCCTCGCCCTTCACGGGGATATTTGATGGAAGTGACAGCTGCGATGATGTCGTCGCGGTCGAGCTGGAGGCGGGCCAGTCGATCACCGCTGCGCTCAAGGGGACTGATGGGGCTGAATTCGACCTGTATCTCTATGGCCCGGGTACCACGGACGTGGATTCCGATCCCTACGAGACGAACTCTGTGAACTCCGGCTCGGTGGAGCTGCTCAACTACACCGCAAGGGCGTCTGGTACATATTATCTGGACATCTATATTTCAACCGGTTCGGGGCGCTATACGGTTGCGTGGCGTATCGAGGACGAAGAGTCGGTTCTGTCGGTGAGTCCGATCGAGGGTCTTGGTCGCATCGAGACCGCGATCGCTGCGTCACGGGATGGGTTCGGGGATGGCTCGGACTATGTGATCATAGCCACCGCCCGCAAGTTCCCGGATGCGCTCGGGGGCAGCGCGCTTGCGGGGGTCCTGAGCGCTCCGATTCTGCTCACCGAGCCAGCAGCGCTGCCCGAGTGTGTAGCGGTTGAGATCGTTAGCAACCTCGGGGCGTCGAATGCGATCATCCTCGGCGGAGAGGCTGCTGTGTCGTCAGCGGTCGAGAGTAGGCTGCAGGAACTTCTCGGCGAGGATAACGTGGAGCGTATCAGCGGGGACAGTCGCTACGAGACCGCAGAAAACGTAGCGGCACGGGTTATCCAGGAACGAGAATCGCTGTCCGAACCGCCCTATGAGCACACCGCCTTCGTGGCTACTGGCAGGAAGTTCGCCGATGCGGTAGCAGCATCGTCCTTCACTACATGGGGGACCTTCCCGGTCTATCTCGTCAACGAGGAGACCGGCCCGGTCGAGTTTGCAAACACGCTGTCGGCTGCCGGGGTCAGTCGGGTCTCCATCCTTGGTGGTGAGGTAGCGGTCCCTCTCGCGATCGAGACTGCTATCGAGGACGCGGGTATTCTCGTGATCGAGCGCTTTGCAGGCGCTAGCCGATATGAGACCGCCGCGTTGGTCGCTGAGGCGTTCTCGCGGTGTCCGGCCTGGGACGGGGAGGTGGCGATCACCACGGGTACGAAGTTCCCTGATGCACTTGCAGGTGGCGCAGCACTTGGAGCCCGGTGCGTGCCGATTCTTCTGACTCCGCCTACGACCCTCGATCCCGCTGTGCGGGCCTACTTAGCCAACCGGGGTCCATACATCGATCACCTCGACTTCCTCGGCGGCCTCACTTCCGTGAACGTGCCGACGCGTGCAGCTGCTCGCACGGCGATCGCCGACATGTGGGGTGGGTCACCTTTGGGCATCAGCACTTTCTCTGCCCCGGGCATCGATCGCTTCACGTCGTATGCGGTGACGCACGAGAAGCCGGCCGAGCGGGTGGAGGCTCCTGTCGGGAATAAGTAGCGTTCTCGCGGCATCATGCGCGTGCTATAGACCTGCCCGGCCTTTTGCAAGGGGTC
>JAVERH010000206.1:0-3165 GCA_034007245.1 Coriobacteriia bacterium
CTTCAATGTCTCCCTCGGAGCTGCACTGAGGGCCGCCGGTCTCGATGAGCATGTCGGTTACTCGTTCGGTGACGTGAAGGACCTCGATCGCCTGGGATGGGAGCTTGCACCGGACGAGGTACTCGTAGAGCTCATAAATCCCATGTCCGAGGACCAGTCGGTCATGCGTTGGACGCTCTTGCCGAGCTTGCTACGCGCGTTGTCGCACAACCAGCGGCGTGGCATCTCCGACGTGCACCTCTATGAGATGGGAACATCGTTCATCAGCGCTGACGGACGCAAGCAGCCCAAGGAGCGCATGTTGGTAACAGGTGTTCTGGCAGGCTCCTGGGTGCGCCCCGGCTGGAACGACCCGGCGCCGACGCTGGGTTTCTTCGATGCAAAGGGCACGCTGGAGAGCGTGTTCGAGTCGCTGGGCGTGGAGCGCTGGAGCGTGCGTGCCGCGGAGCGTCCGTGGCTCCAACCAGGACGGACTGCTGAGGTGATCGTCGGAGGGGACGTCGTCGGGTGGCTTGGCGAGGTGGGTGCCGACGTGTTGGACGCGTTCGATGCCAGCGGTCCGGTGGCTGCTTTCGAGCTTTCCGTGTCGGCGCTCGTGAAGGCTGCATCTCGAACGTCACGTTCGTTCGCCGATATCCCACGGTTTCCTGCAGTCGTTCTGGACCTGGCGCTCGTGGTGTCCGAGGACGTGACGGCGGAGAAGGTGGCCGGTGTACTGCGTTCCGCCGGCGGAAAGCTTCTTGAGTCGGTACGGCTCTTCGACGTGTATCGCGATGAGGTCTCTACCTCTGGAGGGGAGCATCGACTCCCGGAGGGGAAGAAGAGTCTCGCGTTCTCGCTCGTGTATCGCGCGGCCGACAGGACCTTGAGTGACGAAGATGTGCGTCCGGTACACGAGAAGCTGATCCGGAAGGTCTCCGGAGCGGTGGGGGCCGAGATCCGGGCTTGAGACAACTACCCTGAATCATGTCAACGATTGTGAGTGCCCTAATATTCATATTATTATGAATATTGCTTGAAGAATCTACTAAGCAAGCGTATGCTGGCCTCTCCGTACGTATGTGAGAGGACCCTATCGTGATATCTGCAGCTGTCATCGGTGCCGCCGGATATGCCGGGGCCGAGCTGACGCGGCTGTTGCTCGGGCATCCTGACTTCGAGCTGGTCGCGGTCACCTCGGAACGTGACCAGGGACGCCTCGTGCGAGAGGTGTATCCAGCGCTTCAGATGTGCGATCTCGCATATACATCTCACGATCTTGGCGGTGTGGCAGAGGCGGCCGAGGTCGTGTTCATGGCCGTTCCGCATACTGCGGCTATGGCGGTAGCGCCAGCACTTCTCGAGCGGGGGTGTACCGTCGTCGACGCGTCCGCCGACTTCAGGCTGCGTGATCGTGGTGTTTTCGAGGCATGGTACCAGGTGGCGCACACCGCACCGGAGTTACTTGCCGAGGCTGCATATGGTCTGCCGGAACTGTGGCGTGAGTTGATAGTGGATGCACGTCTCATCGCTTGCCCTGGTTGTTATCCCACAGCCACCTTGCTTGCTGCGGCTCCGGCTGTGCGTGCAGGGGTGGTGGAGTCGGGTCGGGTGATCGTCGATGCGATCTCAGGTGTTTCCGGAGCCGGGCGGAGCCTGTCCGAGGGTGCACACTTCGTGAACGCTGTGGAGTCGGTGAGCGCGTACAAGGTGGGGGCGCACCGTCACACGCCGGAGATCGCACAAGGCCTCGGTGACCTTGGCCTGGATGACCCGGCAGTGGTGTTCACGCCGCACCTCGCTCCGCTCGATCGCGGACTCTTGTCCACCGTGTACCTGCAGGTGGATCCCGCGACGTCGCTGGAGGACGTTCATGCGCTGTACCGTGAGGCGTACGACGTCGAACCGTTCATCACCGTCTGTGCAGCGGGTATGCAGCCTGCCACGGGCCACGTGCGCGGTTCCAACCGCGCACACATCGGCATCGCACTGGATGTCGCAGCGCATACGCTCATAGCCACGTGTGCCATCGATAATCTGGTGAAAGGCACCGCTGGACAGGCGATACAGTGTGCCAACATCGCACTCGGATATGACGAGACGGCCGGTCTTTCTGCGCCGGTGCCGGTCGTCTAGGAAAGAGGCACAGTGGAGTCCACTACCTTTGAGTTCGGGCATGCCGAAGGCGGCGTGACGGCCCCCGCTGGCTTCACGGCAGCAGGTGTCAGCGCGGGGCTGAAGCGGTCTGGCCGACGTGACGTCTGCGTGCTGGCGACCGAGGTTCCCTGCCCGGCGGCGGCGGTCTTTACCACGAGCGCTACCGCCGCACCACCGGTCGTGGTCTCGCGCGAGCACACTGCCGGGGGGATGCTGCGCGCCGTGGCGATCAACGCCGGTAATGCGAATGCATGCACCGGCGAGCAGGGGATGGCTGACGCACGTGCGATGGCCGCGTACACCGCCCGCGCTCTCGGCTGCATGCCCGCCGAGGTCGCCGTGTGTTCTACCGGGGTGATCGGGGTTCCGCTACCGCTCGATCTCGTCACGGCGGGCATCGATGCTGCCGTCGAGACGCTCGACGCCACGGCGGGTGATGCTGCGGCCGAAGCCATCATGACGACGGACACGTTCGCCAAGCAGCTCGCGCTCACGGTGACCACCGAGGGCCGTACGTTCACCGTGGGTGGCATGGCCAAGGGAAGCGGCATGATCCAGCCTGACATGGCCACCATGCTCGCATTCATCACGACCGACGCACCACTCGACTCCGGCGCGTGCGACAGCGTGCTTCGCTCGGCGGTCTCCCGGTCGTTCAACCGGATCACGGTCGACTCGGATACTTCGACCAACGACACGTGCGTGCTCATGGCGAGCGGCGCGGAGGGTGGGGCGGCGTTCGAGTCCGGTTCCGCCGCCTACGAGGCGGTCGCTGCTGCGATCGCCGAGGTGGCCACTGCACTGGCCAAGATGGTCGTCCGGGACGGGGAGGGCGCAACAAAACTCATCACCGTGAACGTCCGGGGCGCCGCGTCTGAAGACGATGCGGAGCGGGCAGCTTTCGCTATCGCGAACTCACCTCTCGTGAAGACCGCGATGTTCGGCCAGGACGCCAACTGGGGCCGGGTGGCTATGGCGGTGGGCAAGTCGGGCGCTCGTCTCGATCCTGCGGGGCTCGAGATCGTGCTT
>JAVERH010000021.1:0-21079 GCA_034007245.1 Coriobacteriia bacterium
GGTGCTGGCGGGCCGGACCTCGATCGCGATCGCCCACCGCCTGTCCACGATCCGCAATGCGGATCGGGTCTTGGTCATCCACGAGGGCAAGCTTGCTGAAGAGGGGACGCTCGCCGAGCTCCTTGCGAAGAAGGGTCTGTTCTGGGCGCTGTGGCAGCTCCAGTTCGCCGCGGACGAAGGAAGCCAGCCCTCGCCGTAGCCGATCAGCGCCGTCGCCGACCGCCGGCGAGGCGGGCCAGCAGCGCCCGCACCTCCCTTGGGCCGGGAACGCGGTATGCCGCCTGAGAGGGACCCGCTCCAACCTTGACCGTCCACGCCCCGGCGGGCGCGCTGCTGAACAGGTCCTCGTCGGTCCGATCGTCGCCCACCGCGAGGACGAACCCCCACCGTTTCTGCAGCCAGTGCGCGGCGGCCTGCCCCTTGTGGAATGTCCCCGCCTTGACCTCGATCACGTGATCCCCCTCCAGTACATGGAGGTCGAGGTGCGCTGCGAGGTCCTGCAGTTCCTCTCTGAGCTCCGGGACGCGCAGCCGCGAGGCGTACGGCTCAGCCCGCCGGAAGTGCCACGCCAGCGCGAACGCCTTCTCCTCCACGATCGCCCCTGGGGTGCGGCGGACGTACCGGTCGAGGATCGGCCGCACCCGGTCCTTCCACGCTCCGTCCCGGGCCACCGTGGCGCGCCACGCGCCGCCCCGTTCGCGCACCCACGCCCCGTGCTCGGCGACCAAGGCCACGTCGAGATCGCCCAGCCACGCGGCGAGCGTGTCCCGATCGCGCCCGCTCACGATGACGACCTCGTTGCGGCCGTCCTCCGCTAGCCGGGCGAGGAGCGTTCGCAGCTTCCGATCCGGCTTCGCCGCCGCGGGGGTCGGGGCGAACGAGACGAGGGTTCCGTCGTAATCGAGAAGCAGCAGGCGATCTCCCGCCGCCGTGTACTGGGCGTCCAGGCGATCGACCTCCTCGCGCTCCAGAGGTCGGGGAGCACGGTCGGGCGCGCCGCACGCCGCAAGCTCGGTCAGGAAGTCGGCGGCCCACCCCTCCACCGTGTGGCCGCCCACCTGCTTAGCCATCCGCTTCATCCGCTCCACCCGCTCGGACTTGGGCATCTCGAGCGCGTCACGGATCGCCCGCGCCATCCCCGGCACATCGTTCGGGTTCACGAGCAGCGCCTCGCCCAACTCCTGCGCCGCCCCGGCGAACTCGCTCAAGACCAGCACGCCGTCCCCATCGACCTGGCTCGCCACGTACTCCTTGGCGACGAGGTTCATCCCGTCGCGGAGCGGGGTCACCAACGCCACGTCCGCCGCTCGATACAGGGCGACCAGCCGTTCGAACGGCACGCTCCGGTACAGGTACCAAATGGGTATCCAGCCCACCGACCCGTGCCGCCCGTTGATCCGACCGACCCGTTCGTCGATCTGCCGCTTGAGGTCCCGGTACTCCTCGACCCGGGTCCGGGAGGGGACGAGGAGGAAGATCAGCGTCACCCGCTCCCGCCACGACGGGTTCTCCGTGAGGAAGAGGTCGAACGCCTCCAACCGTTCCAGCACGCCCTTCGTGTAGTCGAGGCGGTCCACCGAGAGGATGACCTTCCGGCTGCCGACGTGCCCCCGGATCCGCCCCACCTCGCGCCGGGCCGCCGGCGCCTCGGCCGTCGTCCGGAACCGGTCGTAGTCGATCCCCATCGGGAACGCCTCCGCGCGCACCGGCCGCTCGCCCCCCTCCACACTCCCCGACACGTGCCCCCGGCCGAGGACCGCGTGCACCGAGTCGAGGAAGTGCCCGACGTAATCGTAGGTGTGGAACCCGAGCAGATCCGCGCCGAGCAGGCCCTCCAGAATCTCCTGCCGCCACGGGAGCAACCGGAACACCTCGTAGGCGGGGAACGGGATGTGCAGGAAGAACCCGATCCGGACCTCGGGAAGCCGGGTGCGGATCAACGCCGGGGCGAGCATGAGGTGGTAGTCCTGCACCCAGATCGTGTCCCCGGGCTGGGCGACCTCGGCCACCGCGGCGGCGAACCGCTCGTTAACCCGGCGGTAGGCGTCCCAGTGGAGACGATCGTACGTCGCGTGCTGCGTGAAGTAGTGGAACAGTGGCCAGATCGCGCGGTTGCTGAACCCGCCGTAGTACTCCCGCACGTCGCGCCCGGACAGGAACACGGGAACGCAGTTGTGGCCCGCAAGGTCCCGGCGCACGTCGGACTCCTTGCCCCGAAGCGCCTCCGCCACGATCCCCGGCCACCCCACCCACGCGCCCTCTCCCGAGGCGTGCACCGACCGCAGCCCGGTGGCCAGTCCGCCCACGCTGGGGACGAAGTGAACGCCCTCCTCCTCCTGCTTGGCCGTCACCGGGAGCCGGTTCGAGACAATGATCACCCTTCCCACCGTCGGTCACCTCCTGGGGATCTCGCGGCTGTGCGCCCAGCTCCGCAGCATGCGGAGTGAGTCCCGATTCAGCGTACCGCCCTCTCCGGCCGCGATCAAGCCGCGTTGTGCCTACGTTCCGCGCCAGGTGGTCGTCAGACGATTCCTGCGCCTCGCTAGGGTCGTAGGTGCCCACCCGGAGCAGCGTCCGTGCAAGCGCGAGGGCCATCTCCGAGTCGTCCGTGGGCTGCCCGGCGAGGGTATCCCACGTTCCACCGTTCGCCAGGTCCCGGACACCGTTTGGATAGCGGGCGCGAATCTCCGCGGGGCTCATGAACTCCACCTGGCTCCCCAGGGCATCCCCGGCGAGCTGCCCAAGCAGACAGCCTTGCGCCCGCAGGACCCTCGGGTCAGGGCGGTCGCTGGTCGTCATCCCGTGGATTGGCTGGAGGTCCGCCGGCGGCGGACCGGTGAATGGGACTGAAGTCGGATGGGCTGCAATGCCAGAGCCAACCCTAGTTGTCTTCCACCCAAATCTGGTCAGCAAGGCCTAGATCGGCCAGGATCTGGCGAAGGTCGGAGATCAAGCCCCTGGCCGCATCAGCGTTGATGGTCACCGATAGGTCAAGGCCGACTGTCAGGTCAGTCCCCGACCTGAGTTTGGGAAGGATCTTCGTGCCCAAGCGGTTCCATGACTCGGGGGGGATCGAGCCACGGAGCCGGAGCGTCCGCGTCCCTACCGTCGCGCCAGACGCAGGCCCTACTTCTTCTGAAGTGGTCGTAACTTCGGGCGAAGGCAACGTCACGGATGGTTCCCCTGGGGTCCGAGGCTCGACCACGCCTTCCTTGAGGGCCTGGGCCTTGGCCTTCGCAAGCAAGAAGACGCCCGATTCGAACGCCACCTCGTCCAGTGGAGGTGGCTCTTTAAACCAGACTCGCTCGTACGTTCCTTCAGGCCTCCGCCCTGAGGCGAGCCCGAAGTCCCCTCGGGAGGCAAACTCCAGAATTTTGTTCCGCAGGATCGTATCCGGATCGAGCAGTCGGGTGAGCGAGCCGTTGAGGAAGCTCTGCCGGAGGCTTATTAGCGGCCACTCTCCGGACTCCTTGAGCGCCGGAGGCCAGTTCCGTTCGATGTATCCCGCACCGAGAGACTCACTGAGGAGCCCCGCTGACTTGAGCGCGGCGATCACCCGTCCGCACAGGGTCTCGCTGCCTGAAGAGTGCCCTGCACCCAGGTCGATCGACTTGAGCTCGTCCCCCTCACCTCCAGCCCTTCTCCCAGTGGGAGAGGGGGGAAGGGATGAGGGCTCATAGATCACCACGAACCGATATCCGCCCCACACTTCGTCCTTGGCCGCTTCCTGCGCGTCCTTCACCTTCACCTGAATCTCCGCTCGTTCGGACCGGTCGAGGTCCGCTCCGAGCGTTCCCTCCGCTACCTCCCTCTCCACCCGCTTCCACGCCAGCCACAGCTCCACCTTCTCCCGCAGCTCACGGCCGGGTTTCTTAATGCACCACACGAGCGCCCCGGGGTAGAGGCGTGGGGATTTTCCACGGTGGGTCGTCCACTCAGCGATCCGGGAGCGCGTGTCGGCTGTCCACTCGGTCTCGGGATCGCCAACAACGAGGGTCAGCTTGGGGGTATCGGGGACGTCCTCTCCATCCTGGGGGAAGGGCAGAATAGAGATACTTGCTCCCCGGCGGAACTCATCCTCTACAATCTTGCGCATTGCAGGTCTAATCTCGGTGTCGTAGTCCAACGACGCACGGCGGTCGTTCACGGTCTTGTTGAGCCTGGGCCTGTACCTGACCTTGAATCCATCTGAGCCGACCCGCTCGATGTAGTAAGCCTTGGCTTCGAGGGCAAAGGCTGCGTTGTCCACCGAAGTTGTATCCACCTCCGGTTCACCAAGGGCAAAGCGCAGTTCAGGCAAGTGCGCCACCTTGTCCGCCTGCCCTCCCGAGGACTCAAACAAGATCGCAGTTCCCACCCGGTAGTGGATGTTGCGAAGAGGGCCTTTCGTATCGGCATCCAAGGCCCGGGCATGGGATTGCTCCCCGGCGATATCCGCGTCAATGGCGGCCACGAGGCGCGACTCCCCCAGCTGGCCGAGGACTGTGCTGCGGAAGCCCATGTCGTGGAGCGGGGCCGAGCCCAAGGTGATGAGGGGTTCCTTGCGTGCCTCGGTGAACCCGGTCCGGTAGGCCCAGGCCACCCACTGAGCGAGCATGGCCAACGTTCCCCGCGTCTGCTGGTACTGCTGAAGAGTCTGCCACTTTCGCTGGAAGACCGAGAGTGTCGCTGGATGGAACGGATAGCACGCCTCGAACCGGCTGCGGAGGTAATCCCGTGCCTTGGCCTCCGTTGCGGCGGTGTCCACGGCGGTCCATTCCGGCGGGAGCTGGGCTCTCCTCTCGAAGCACCAGTCGGCGTATACCTTCGCCACGTTCTTCCGGACGCGCTCGTTCCCGAGGTCCTCGAAGAGTCGCCGCCGGACGACCTCAGCGATCTCGGCCTCATCATTGACGATGAGGTCCTTGGAGACGCGGCGGACCACCTTGGTGATCTTCTCCTGCCACTGCAGGTCCCAGTCGGTCATCTCCACCTGGCTACGCGGGAGGCTGATCAACACCGCCCCATGCGCTATCCCTGTCATGGCCACAGTCAGGTTCTGGATAAAGGAGTGGAACGACTCGGCCATACCGCGATGGCGGCTCAAGAAGTTGAGCACCTCATCGAAGAGGATGAGCACCGGCGCGTTCGCCGCTGCAACCACGCGCGTGAGGGACTCCGTGCCGGGCGGGGTCGTCTCCGCAGCCTTACCGAGCGCTTCTACCCCGGCATCACCCGCGAGCTGGCGCGCGATGTCAATCCACGGCGTCTCCTTGCCGTCCTGCGGGTCCCAGGCGTTCCCCACGAACACGGCTACCCTCGCCTGGGGAACCGATCTGAGCCCAGCTTCCCTCAGAAGATCGGCGACCCCTGGGTAGTCCACTGCCTTCTCTCCGCTTGTAGCGAGGTGGTAGAGGGCCGTGAGCGTGTGCGTCTTCCCACCGCCGAACTGAGTGATCAGGGTGAGGACCGGTGCCGTGTTTGCGCTGACACCGGCGAGACGGCGAAGGACCATCCCGGTGTGCTCGCGCAGGGCGCGGGTCCAGCAGGTACGGGCGAAAAACTGCCGGGGATCGCGGTAGTCCTCGGGGGCCGTCTTCGCCACGACCTGCTCGAGGGCAATGGCGAACTCATCCGGGTTGAACGAGCGGCCTTCCCGGACTTCCTTACGGGGTGCGACGACCTTATACCAGGGTTCCACCATGTCTCCCTATGGAGTCGTCTGGAACTCGATCTTTCGCGTCTCGCTTACGCGCCTGGAAGCATCGAGGATCTCCAGGGAAACCAGATCGCCCGCCTCATCGTAATCGAGAATGACACCCTCCTTGTCCTCGTCGCTTTCGGCTACCGTCGCGTCGTCTTTCAGAATGACGCTCAGCGTGTCCGTTCGCTGGTCATAAGTCACTTTCATGGCTCATTCCTCCAGTACTTAGCGATCTTACCCGTTCCATAAACGGTCACCACTTCCGCCGGGTGGCGATCCACATCTACGAAAGCTCACAGAAGGTACTGCTTGCCGAACATGGCGACACGGCGTTGCAGAATGTCGCGGCCGGCACGCACGGCAGAGCGCTGCTCCGGAGCATGGAGGACCTGCTGCACATCCTCCTCGGCAATGCCGCGGCGCTGGATCTCAAAAGCGGCGTGCGGTGTGATGAACATAGTTGGTGATCGGTTTTGCCATCCTGCTACCTCGGCACCGCCAGCAGCATTGCATCGAGCAGGCGCTTCTCTTCACTTTCCTTGGGGTACAGGGCTGAGAGGGCGTTAGCCAGTCGCAGAAACTCCGGTCCGCGCTGTTGTTCGGCCCTGATGAGCTCTCTCAGAGCGTTGGCCTGGCCGCTGGCTTGAAGGAGCATCGCCGCGTGCACTCGATCGAGCGTGGTCGCGGCGGGTTCGGTCTTCAACTCAGGGTTCTGGCCCTGGGGCGCGATTCGGCCACGCCGACCGCGGATCGCGGGAGGCGCGCGTCGTTCGAGCTCCGGGAAGAGCGCCTGCTCGATGTCCTTCCTCTCGTCCTCGACGAGCCATTCCGCCACCGCCTGCGCCCCGTCTGCCCCGAAGAGTTGCTTCGCCCTTTCCGCTACAGACAAGAGGCGCACCACGCCCTTCTTCGTCTCGATGATGCGACCCTCCCACTTCGGGAGGTCGATGCCGAGCGGTTGGGCGAATCGGCGGACGACGTCGAAGATGAGGCCGTATCCTTTTCGGCCCTCACCCCCGTCCCCTCTCGCGTTCCGGGAGAGGGGGGTCTCGTCGTCCTCATCACCGACATCCGGTTCAACCTCCTCTCTTTCCCCCTCTCCCTCCGGGAGAGGGCCGGGGTGAGGGTTACTGCTGTTGGTGGATTGGAGCGTCCAGAGGAAGAGCGCCGTGAGCCGGGCATCCTCCTCCAGGGCGCCGGCCGCGCTATTTCGTGCCTGCGCCTCGGCGGTGCCGAGCACCTGCTCCAGCGCCGTGCGGCCGACAACCTCCCAGACCTTGGCCAGGTACTCGTCGAGCTTGACCTCGTGTCCCTCGGCGGTTTCGACCCGGCGGTAACGGCTGAAGATCTCGAGCGCCGGGCCGATGCAGGCGAAGACGAGGTCCGCGCCGCGGATGCCCTCGGCTTGCAGGCGTTCCATCCAGTCGCCCACGCGCCTGGGCAGTTCCCGCAGCACTTCGCCCCAGTCGCCGACCGGTGCATCCTCGGGCCGTGGGCGACAGACGATATGAACGCTCGTCTGCAGTGCTGCGGATCCTTGTGCTCGCATGCGAGCCCGACGCTCCGTCTCAATGGGCCAGGAACCTGTGGTTCGCCAGCCGGCGTCCACCAGCGCTGAGACGAGCGCCTCCCAGCGGTCGGTGTCCTTGTGGGCGAAGATCACGGAGGCCACGCCGTCCTCGCGGATGACCCGCTTCATCTGGACAAAGGCTTCATACATCCGGCTTTCGTACCACTCCCGGTCATGGACGCCGCCGTCCTTAACGGCGCGGTTCTCGGTCAGTTCGCGCGCCTTCTCGGTTTCCGGGGCCGTGAACGCCTGCGGCAGGCGGTTCCGAAGCCCGAGGCGAAGCCAGCCGTAGAAGAAATCCGAGAGGTGTGCGTAGGGAATCTGGTTAGCGTAGGGCGGGTCGGTGAAGACTACGTCCACCGATTCCTCTGGCAGCACCGCATCCAGCACATTTACCAGGAGTGGCGACGAGGGCTGGTAACGGACGGCGGAGGGATTTCGTAACGCGCTTTGGACACTGCGGATGGAATACCCTAAGCCTTCGCAGTTTGGACTGAGTGGATTGCCTTCGGCGAAATCCATCCGCATTGCTGTCCCGCTACCCTGCGCAAATATGGTTTGCACATGTTCCTGGCACCAAATCGAAAGCGAAGTGTGGTACTGCGCGTTGTCCGAGTAGGCCGCGTAGAGGCAGGCGGCGAGGGCGTCCAGCAGGTCCTTGTCCTTCGTCTTCTTGGCCGCTTCCTTGAGCGCGTCCTCGATGACCTCATGGAGCACCCAGCGCGAGAACCGCTGGCGCGGGGCGAGGACGTCGGCCCAGTTAGTAATGCCGTAAGGACGCGGGCGAAACCCCGTATCTCCTTCCGGCGGAGACGGCGGCATTTCAATGTGGATGGATTTGGCCTTCGCTGCTGCCTTGGTGAAGGCTTCGATGTCTTCCCGGGTGGGGTTGTAGTAATCCTTGCCGCGTCCACTCGCGTTTGCCCGCACGACTGCGAGGAGGACAGCGTCGTCTGCTCCTCCGCGTTTGTCACGCAATTGCGCCTGCACCCGCTTGCGGGGTGTGACCATGTGGCACTTCGGGCATCTGGCGTTGTTACCTGCGATCGTGCCCCGTTCGACTTCCGTGTCGCTGGACGGCTCAAAGACTTCGACTTGTGGTTCAAGCCCACCCTTCGGGTAGAGTATGCGGAGGGCTTTCTTCCGGCCCTTGGCCTGCGACAGCCACAGGTTGCGAACAAGCGGGATGGTCGCGCCACAACCGGCGGCCTCGCACCGCACCGTCCGCGCCCAGAGATACGCAAGTGGCATTCGCCCCTGCGTATCGGCCGGATAGTATTCGACAAGCCGCTTCTCGGCTTCCTTGAGCGTCCATTCGGCCCATTCCTCGAAGAGATCGGCGAGTTCAGTCCCCTTGCGGCCGCACCAATCGAGGGTGATTTTGAGTAGGAGCCATGCCACTGGATTCAACTCACCGGCTGTGACGTCACACCCGAGGCGCAGCCCCTCAAGTGGTATCGACCCACCGCCTGAGAACGGGTCCCAAACATGCGGTGGGTCATCGCCGTATGCGGCTTTTACCAACTCGCGCGCCGTGGAAACGTAGTTTGCCACGCGGACGATGTCCCAATCAGCGATCTTGGCCACGAAGGTGAGAAGAGCCTTCCGCAGGCCTGCATCAGTTCTGACCAACACCCTGTTCTGTTCCGTATCCCACCCCGGAGTGCTGAGGAGCACTTGTCTTGCTTTGACCTTAAACTCTGCCGGGCAAGTCGGGTCACAGGGATCGGGTAGGAGGAGCCCGAGGAGCATCGCCCGGCAGGAGGCCAGCGGCCGCCTCGCCCACCACGCATGCAAAAGAGAAATGTGACCACTATTGATGCGTGTCTTCCGGTTATTCTCCACAACACACGCAGCATTGACGGCAGACAGGGGGAAGTCCACCTCCGCCAGACGCCTACACTCCTTGGGGATCATGAACGTGCCCTCCCCAGACTCGCCACATAGGCAGGTCCTAGCTGAGGCACAATGGGCCCGTTGCAGAGGAATCGAGTCAGCGACCGAGGCTGCTGCCCGGAGGTTCTTCCGCTATGCCGTTGCACACCCGTTCGCTGCTCGCAGTACGTAATGAGAAGGTGGCGCCTGGCACGCGTGAGCGAAACATAGAGTAGCCGACGCTCGTCGTCCACAGCCTCACCTTCAGCGCGGCCCGGCAGATACTCATCCTCGGCAGCTAGAATGATCACGGCTTCCGCTGTCAGCCCCTTCGCCTTGTGCATGGTGAGGATGTTGACCTTTCCTTGGTCGATCTCCTGTTCGATATCCTCCCTTGAGACTTCGAGCGCGCGAAGAAGATCACTGATCGATTTCGATTCGGGCTCCGTGGCCTGAATCGCCCGTTGTAATTGCTGTTCAACCGCATGCCGTTCGGCCTCGTCATCCACGAGATGTCGAACGATCTGCTCTATGGGCTTAGTCAGGGTTCGCGCTTCCTCGTTTTCATGTTCGGCTGGTAGGAACCGGGAAAGTTCCTGAAGGATTGCCCGAATGGCCTCCACATCCCTCTTGATCTTGCCACCGTGTCGCCTATCCAAGGCAGGATCATCGCAGATCATCTCGAGAGCTGCCGCAAACCCGGCGTTCTGTTTCCTGGCAAATTCATAGACCGCGTCGACGGCACGTCGGCCCAGGTTGTTGTTTCGAAGACTCAGCAGCGTCCGCCAAGCGAGATGATCGTTGTTGTTGTCCAGCAGCCGAAGGAATGCAAGCACCAGCCGCCCGGCCGGCGCATTGAGCGGGTTTGTGTCTGCGGTGGCGATTCCAACAGGGACTCTTTGCGCATCCAAGGCCTGCCGCAGCAGGCTTGAGAACGCTCCTTTGCGATCCGATCTCAGGAGGATGAGGATCTGATCAGGTTGAAGCCCGCGATCACAGATCAGGTGGCGACACAGGGCAGCAACCCCTTGCACTTCTTCCTTCTGGTTCCGGAACCGCAGGATGCCGATTTCAGCGCCAGTGCGGCCGTGCTCGGCTCGCAGGGACTTCTCTATTCGCCTGAAGTCTTGGCGAGCTACGAACAAGCCCAAATCTAGGATCTCCTGATCACAACGCTTGCAGACCTCGAGGGTCAGCTCATGAGCGCTCTGGTAGTCCTGTGGGAAACGCCGGATGCCTTCGGGGTGCGCCATTCGAAACCCATAGATGCTCTGGTCGTCGTCTCCGGCCGCATAGACTTCAGCGCCCCGATCCCCGATTGCCTTCACCACGGCCAGTTCGCATCGGTTTAGATCCTGGTACTCATCAACGAGCAAGTGGGCAGGCGGGCCGTCGAGGCGGAAGTCTCTATGCTGCTCAAGAGCGCGCTTCAGTTGATAAACAAGTTCGGCTCGAAGCACGTAGCCATAGATCCCTCGGTGTTCGCTCCATGCGCCCAGAAAGGCGGGATTCGGAAAGCGGCTGTCCCAATCAGCCTCATCAGCTGTCAGCCGCTGCCAGTCGGCCGAAAGCTCGTTCAGCAGGCGGCGCGCTTCATCGATCCTATTGAGGCGCAACAGGACCTTGAGATCCTCGAGAATGATGTGACGTTCCTCCCAATCGTCCGCGATTCGCAGGGGCTGAGGAAGGGAAGTGAGCCGATCAGAGTTACGCAGGAGTTGCCTGAGCGCGAAGGAGTGGAGCGTTGAAATGCTAGGAATTCTTTCAGGGCCGACTTCCGATTCCACACGGCGACGAAGCTCTTGGGCGGCCGCTCGTGTAAACGTCAGAGCACAGATCTGGCACGGCTCAACGTTTCTTTCCTCAATCAGAAAACAGATGCGCTTGGTCATGCATCGCGTCTTCCCCGTCCCCGGGCCGGCGAGGAGACGGGCATGGGTGCCGATGTGCTCGGCCGCAGTCCGTTGCTCAGGGGTTAGATCGTCGTGCCAAGGCATGGTGATCTATCTCTCCTTCCCATACGGCCCCGTACGGCGGGGGTTCCTCCTGGAACTCCATGGAGCGGGTCAGGGCATCCACCTCCATCCAGGAGTGCGCCACCTTGGTAACCTCGCGCCACTCGAAGCGGGCCGGGGCCTTGATCGACTCTTGGATCGTGGGTTGAGCTTTACAGTTTATAGCAACGTCCAACCAAGAGTAATCGTGGCTTTTTTGGATGAACCGCCCGCCGCTCGGCCGCCGCGCCCACCACCGGTGCAGCGTGCTCGGGTGCCCGTGCCGGATGGACTTCTCCCGCACAGCATGCTTCGACACCACAGCAATCGGGAAGTCCACCTCCGCCAGACGCCTACACTCCTTGGGGATCATGCGTTCTCCTTGGGTGCCATGGGCTCTCTCACCTCGCTCCCCACCTGTGCTGGACGTACTTCACAGCCTCGTTCACCGGCAGGGGCCTGGTCGCGTTGCCCGTGCGCAAGTAGAAGATGGAGGTCTCCCCCTCAAGTACGTACACCGGATGATCGCAGGGTTCGATCGTTATCTGGCACACGTCCTTCCCGTCCAGCTCGTGGAACGTCACGGTGAGGAACGAGTTCACGGACTCCCCCAACCGGTCGTTGATCAGGTTCCCCAGATGGAGTGCGAATCCATCCCGGTCCCCCTTCTTGATCGTCCCGTAGTCGTGCTCTAGCCCCAGGACCTCTCCGCGGTCGTTTACACCGATGATGAGCGTACCCCCCTTCTTGCTGTTGAGGAAGCCTGCAATTGTCTTGACCACAACCTGCTCGAGCTTCTTATTCACCTCGCCTGTGACGAAGTCCCATCTCATGCTTGACTTGAACTCCAGGGTCTCACTCTCTCCACTGGCAATTCGCCTTCGGACGGCTAGTTCATCGGCAGCGTCTCCTTTGGGAGCTGGAAGCCAACTGGCGATGAACTCGTTCATCGCCTGGGCCAGAAGCTGCCGCCGGGCGGCAAGAAAGTCCAGGTAGTTCTCCGGCTTCCACAGCTCACGATCCATGGGCACACACTGCGCCTTGAGGGCGCCGGGCTGGTTCTCCTCGACCTCGGGAAGGTACTGCGCGGGGACCTGAGCACGGATTTTCCGGTTCGCCTGCTGTGTGAGGAACGCGCGGTTGGCAAGCTCGTTGATCTCCCTGCGATGGGTACTGGGGAGGAACCCTGCCCTCTTGAGTACCCCCTTGGGAAAGATGTGATGCGACTCAAGCCCATTCCGCTTGCCCACGGCCTTGTCGTACAGGCGGATTCCCGTAAACCAGTCGCGAGCCTCCCGGGATCGAGCAACGACGTAGCTGAACTTGGCCAATGCCGAGGCGATGCCCGCACCCTCCAGGTCAGATGCCTCCAGCGTGGTCCTCCCGCGCTCGCGGAGGATCGCAGCTTCCAGCTCCGGCGTGGGGTCGAGATCGCGCCCCGTTACGAGGGCCACGTCTTGTTGGAGCTTGGTCTCGCTCGCCCCTGAGTAGCGGGCCCACAGCCCGGCGAGGTAGATCCAGCGGATGAATCTTCGCTTTACGGTCTCGCTGGGGAATGAGCAAGAGTCTTGCCGCGCGAGGTAGACGGTGACCGGGATGAGCACGTTTCCGGCGGGGAGGTCGTCGAGGTCGTCAATGAACGCGTCGTGTCGGAGGACGTTCACCAAGTGCTCAAACGCAGCTTTCATCTTTATCCACGCCGTCTGGAGTTCCTCCGCCGGCGCCCTGGTGAACGATGCTTCAAGTAACACAGAGCCCACAGCGATGCCAGCGAGGCAGCGGACGAGGAATCCGAAGTCGACCCCGAAGCCGTGCTCCTTCATCTCGGCCTGGAAGCCGCGCATCTCGGCCCGCGCCTCGGGCCAGATGCTGCAGATGTGCGCTAGAGCAAGGTCTGGTTTGGTCAACGGAGTTCCGGCACTGTTGACCTGGTTGAAGATGTCCACAACCTCGTCCAGCGTGAACGCATCGCCGGACACCTGATCCACGGTGTACGAGTAGTCACGGATCTTGTCGAGCCGGCTCAGGCGGCTCAGGTTCTGTTGCACAAGCTCGGACGTGACAGGGTCGAGGTGGTCAAGGTGTTCCAGAAGAGCATTCAGTCCCTCGCGCAGGAACTTATGGACGGAGATCCATGCCGGGTCGGCGCGCATGAGGGACTCCTGCCTGAACCGGAACTCCTCGGTCTGCATGTTGAAGTAGAGATCGAAGAACAAAGTCTCTCCTTCATAGAACGGGGGGGCATCGCCCTCAAACAGAACGTAGAGGGTCGTGAGGCGCTGCTGGCCGTCGAGCAGGAGAAGAGAGTGGGTGTTGGTAGCTGCATCACCTCCTCGAATCGGCGCCGGCTTGTACGTGCGCCACATGAGCAGGTGCCCTGTTGGATGCCGTCGGTACAGGGATTGAACAAACTTCCTTACCTGGTCGTTCTTCCAGACATAGCCCCGCTGGAACTCGGGGAGGAGGATCTCTCCCCGTCGGATCTCGGAGATGAGCTCCTGTACCGTTCTTACCTCGTGCATGGTCTACCCTCCCTCCCCAGATTGCTTCGCCGGCCTGTAGTCGCGCCGATCGAGGCAGGCGTCATAGGTCGGCCGTTCGATACGAATCCAGTCTGTCCTATCAACTCCTCGACGGTTGCGGGAAGTTGGACTGAACGGAAATGCGCACGCTATCTTGATCCACCGGCTCTGCTCTCGCGCGATCGTGCGAATCTCTTCGGCAACCTCGGAGAGATCCTGATCCTGGCTCATGATCAGGGCGATGTCGTACTCCCGGCGTAGCGCCATGCGGATCACGTCCAGGGCGATCCGGACGTCAATACCCTTCTCCTCCCCCGCAAGGTAGGTATGCTCGGTCCCGTCCGGCAAGCGCACAACGCGGTTGTGGTAGCGCAAGGGGGGCGAGTACACAACGATTCCCTGGCGCCCCATCACTGCCAGTTTCTTCTCCCAGAAGCCATGCCAGAACCAGTCATCGTCTGGGTTAGGAACCCCTGTGTAGAACCGAACTTGGGTAAGAGACCAGCCTCTTGAGGAACACAAGGCTTTCGACAACCCTAGGACGTCGTAGTTGGGATAGCTGTAGCCGAACGCCTCCCTAGCCGCGTAGTATAGATTCTGGCCGTCCACAAAAGCAACTGTACGCTTTGTGGAGGGTTCATGCGGCATCGCGCGCGCTCCTAACAATAACCCCGCTCGAGGCCTTACGGCATATCGAGCGGGGAGCAAGTGCCAAATGGATGTTAGCACGCTCCAGGCGGAAGTCAAGTCCACCTGTTCCATCTGTCGTGATGCACGCGCGGTTAGCCTCCGCATCCATAGTCCACCTGTGGCTCGCGTACCTGCATCGGACGCATCAGTGCATCCACCTCCAGCCAGTAGTGCGCCACCTTGGTGACTTCGTGCCAGGGGAACCGCGCCGGATCCTTGATCGGCTCCTGCAACACAGGCTGTGTTCCGCAGTCGGTGACGACATACAACCAGTAACAGTCGCGGCGATCCTCGGCCACCCGCCGCTCGTTGGGGGTAAGGAGAACCGTTCCCTTGGCATCTTTGAGGCCCTTGACCTCGATCAAACGCAACTCCCCCGAGCTTAGGTCCAGGCTCGTCACATCGTACCCCAGGTTCTTCTCGGAGACATCGTACACCTGGCACCCCCTGGCGCGCTCGTGCTCCATGACGACGCGCATCGCAGTCGCTTCGGTCTCCGGATCGGGCTTCAGGCGCTGAACCTCGGGCGCCTCTCCCTCAGGGTGGGGGAGGACGAGGATGCTGGCGATCCGCTCCACCGCTTGCAGGGAAAGGGCCCGCTCCCGTTCGAGTTCTTTCCGCCGTCGCTCCCGACGCTCAAGAAGCTCGCCGTGCCGGGCCTCGGCCTGGGCCAGGCGGCCCTCCGCCCCCTGTTCCCCGCACTCGATGGCCTCTTGGGCTCGTCCAATCTCCTCGTCGGCGCGTTGCAGAAGCTCCGTAAGAGAGAGCTCAACGTGGGCCGAGATCCGCTCAACTTCGACCAGACGCTCGTTGCGGATCTCCTCGAGAAACGGCGCCAGCGCGTGCTCGTGGAGCCATTCGGTCAGCTCAGGAAGCTCGGAGACCGAAGGCAGGGGGTCCGGTGGCTCTGCTGGCGTGAAGTTCCCGAGCACGCTGGGCTCGCAAAGGCGTGGTTCCCCTTTGCCCGGCACCTCTAGCGCAAACAGTCGCTCGTGGATCACTTGGCCGAGGCCATCCACAACGCGCGCTCGGTAGAAGTCGATCCGCGCCGGCTCGCGGTGCTGGAGCGAATAGAAGCTTGCTCCCTTCCCGAAGACTTCCATCCCCTTGTCGTACACGTACCGGCGGAGCGCCTCGAAGAGCGGATGTCCCGGGGTTACCCACTCCAGGTTGTGCGTCTCGGCGGTCTCCCGGTCCGTCGAACAGCGGGGGTACTTGACCCGGAGCGGAGGCAGCTTCCAGCTCGGGTTTCTCTCGTAGCGCCGTAGGACCTCTGGTGTCGTTCCGGGCTCGAACGTGTGGGCAAGCTGAGGAACGACCTTAATTGAAAGTGAGACGAACTCGGCGGCCTCCCTAATGAACCGCGCCACGGTCTCCGGTACCACACGGCGCTCTTGGGCTCGGGCCCGGCGTTCGATGAGCATCTCCAGGTTGAGCTTCTTCGTCGCCAGCCCCTCCAGCGCGTTCTGACAAATCCTCCGGAACTCCCGCTCATCCACGTTCCTGAGCAGCCGGTCTTCAAGGTCAGCCTCGCCCAGGCGTCCGGCATAGTAGTCCCGGAGCACCCGCTCCACGTGAGCTGCCGGCAGGATTTCGCCAACCACGTTGAACACCGCATCGTCATCGAGGGCATCGCGGATCTCCTGGAGCTTCTCCAGCAGCCGCTGGAGCACGCGGCCCTCGATGGTGTTCGTGGCTACGAAGTTGAAGATCAGGCAGTCCTTGCGTTGGCCGTAGCGGTGGATGCGGCCCATCCGCTGTTCGAGGCGGTTCGGGTTCCACGGGATGTCGTAGTTGAACAGGATGTGGCAGACCTGAAGGTTGATGCCCTCGCCGGCCGCCTCGGTGGCCACGAGGATCTGGATCGCCCCCTCCCAGAACTGCTGCTCCGCGTAGAGGCGCGTGCCTGGCTCGTCCCGCGTCCCGGACTTCATGCCGCCGTGGATGCAGCCGACCCGGAATCCCCAGCCTTTCAGCTTCCCGACGAGGTAATCGAGCGTGTCCTTGAACTCGGTGAAGATGAGGAGCCGTTGGTCTGGGTGGTCGAAAAAGCCCTCCTCGTGGAGTAGCTCCTTCAGCTTCGCAAGCTTGGCTTCGGCGCCGGAGTCCTCGACCGTCTGGGCTTGGCCGGCCAGCTGCCTCAGCTCCTGAATTTCCTCCTGGACCTCGCGGGCATTCTGCGCGAGCGTGATGGCCTCCAGCGTTTCTTCCAGCCGCTCCCGCTCGCTCTCCTCCATTTCCTCGATCTCTTCCGGCTCGGGAAGCTCCGGCGGGGCCAGGCGCACAAGCTCCTGGGCACGCTTCAATCCTTCCTCCAGGCGCCTTGCCCGGTTCTCGAGAGAACGGCGCATGGCGTAGGTGCTGGAGGCCAGCCTTCGCTGGTAAAGGGACATCAAGAAGCCGACCGCGCGGGCGCGGGGGTCATCGCCTTGTGCGGCAGCCTTGGCGCTCTGGTGCTTCACGAACCGGGTGACGTCGCGGTAGAGCTCGAACTCCGCCCCGTCGATCTGGAAGTCCACCGTGTTCGGGATGCGTTGGGTGAAGATCTTCTTTGCCACCCAGCTTCCATCCGCCTGACGTTGTGGGAAGTAGACCATTGCCTCTTTCGTCCGGCGCAGGTAAAAGGGCGCGCGGCGGCGCTCCATGGCCTCGCGGATGGAGCGGACGTCCGCGTAAGCGTCGGCGTCGAGGAGCTGAAGAAACAAACTGAAGTTCTCGGGATCCCCTTTGTGTGGCGTAGCGGTGAGGAGGAGGATGTGATCCGACGTATCCCGTAGTAGCTCACCTAGCCTGTAGCGCAGGCTCTTATGGCTCTCGTCGGACGCGGACATGCGGTGCGCTTCGTCCACGATGACGAGGTCCCAATGCACCTGCCTGATCCCGGGAAGGATCTCCTTCCGCTTGGCGAGGTCGAGGGAGGTGATGACTTTATTCTGCTCCAGCCACTGGTTGACGCCGAACTGGTCGCGGATATCGCTGCCCTTAAGGACGAGGAACTTCTCCTCGAACTTCTCCTTGAGCTCGCGCTGCCACTGGAAGGTGAGGTTAGCGGGGCAGACGATCAAGATGCGTTCGGCCAGACCACGCAGTTCGAGCTCGCGGATCAGGAGACCAGCCATGATTGTCTTCCCGGCTCCCGCGTCATCCGCCAAGAGGAACCGGACCTGTGGCAGCTTGAGGAGGTAGTCGTAGACGGCCTCGAGTTGATGAGGCAATGGATCGACGCGGGAGATCGAAAGGCCGAAGTAGGGGTCGAACTCGTAGGCGATCCCGAGGGAGTAAGCCTGCAAACCCAGCCGAAGGAGGCGCCCGTCGCCGTCGTAAGTGGGCCGCGCGTCCATGATGGTCAGGCTCTCGAGGTCGCGAGCCGTGAGCGTGACTTTGCGGTACAGCTCCGACCGTGTGCCAACCAGACCGGCTATCCATGTTTCAGGACCGTTCGCACGGACGGTCTCGACCCGCATCGGCTCACGGAACAGCGGCCCAATCAAGATTTGCCCGGGCTTGAGATATGCAATATCGCTCATCGCGCCATCCCGCGCTTCCCTTCGGCGCTCGCGAACTGGCCGAGGAAGTACTCGTAGACGCGACCGAGGACGTCCTTGGCGCGATCAACCCCACCCCGGCCCTCTCCCGGAAGGAGGGGGGAGGTGAAGGAGATGTTCGTGACCAGGTCAATCAGTTGGCCCAGGCGGGAGCTGTCGAGGGCAGGGCGGGCGTAGTCCTTGGGGAGGACGCCTTTCAGGGAAGGGTTGGCCCGCTCCACGGCCGCCATCGCTTCGTCCACGATCTGGCCGATCTCCGGCTGGCGGGCGTTCTCCTGGAGCCGGGACCACCGGGCCTCGGGCGGGACCCAGAGGACGTCCGCGGCGCGGTACTCGTCGGGATCCTCGGGGTCGGCGCCCGCCGCAACTTGCGCCTCGAGACGGGCGCGGTGCTCCGCGAAGGAGTCGGAGATGTACTTGAGGAAGAGGAGCCCGAGGACGACGTGCTTGTACTCGGCGGCATCCATGCTGCCCCGCAGGGCATCGGCCATCTTCCACAGCTGGGCCTCGTAGCCCACTGTGGCGCCGGTGGGATCCGCTCGCTGCGCGCTCTTCCTCGCCCTGGGCATGGCCAAACCGGAACGATGGTAGCGACCTCGCCCGCACCGGGCAACGCGTGGGCTAGGCTTCGGGGCCGGCCTCCTCCTGGGACGGGGGACGGATCGCCCACGTCGTCTCCTCGGGGCCATCACGGAGCTCGATCCCGAGCTCGCCCAACCGATCCCGCACCCGATCGGCAAGGGCGAACTGTTTGGCGGTACGGAGTTCGGCGCGGAGTTCGATGAGGAGCTGGATTAGATCGTCGGCCAACGCCCCGGTGGCCGGCCGCTCCCCCTGGAAGAGCCCGAGGCTGCCCCCCAGGCGGCGGACGAGGGCGGCGGCGGCCTTCGCTCCCGCCACGTCGCCCCCTTGCTTCCGACGGTGCCCCAGCCCCACGATCTCCTGCAGCGCCGCGAGCGCAGCGGGGGTGGTGAAGTCCTCCTCCAAGGCGTCGTGGAACCGCCGCGTGAGCGCGTCGAGCTCCGCGGTGGGCCGGTGGGCGCCCCCGTCGGGGAGGGCCTCCGCTGCCCACAGGAAGTCGTACACCCGGTCCATGGTGCGCTTCGCCTCCGCCAGGCCGTCGTGGGAGAAGTCGAGCGGTTTCCGCCAGTCGCGGGAGAGGTAGAAGTAGCGCACGGCCTCGCTGCCGTACCGACCGACCACGTCGCGGGCGTACTCGAAGTTCCCGATGGACTTCCCCATCCGCTCGCCGCGCACGGTGAGGAGCCCGTTGTGGAGCCAGATCCGCACGAACTCCTTCCCGGTGGCCGCCTCGGCCTGGGCGAGCTCGTTCTCGTGATGGGGGAAGATGAGGTCGCTCCCGCCGGCGTGGATGTCAATCGTCTCCCCGAGGAGGTCACGGGACATGACGACGCACTCCGTGTGCCACCCCGGCCGGCCCTCCCCCCACGGGGACGGCCAAGACGGCTCGCCGGGCTTGCCCTTCTTCCAGAGGGCGAAGTCGAGCGGATCCCGCTTCCGCTCGTCTACCTCGACCCGCGCCCCTGCCTCCTGCTCCTCCCACGACCGGCCGGAGAGCTTCCCGTACCCCGGGAAGCTCCGGACGGAGAAGTAGACGTCGCCGTCCACGATATAGGCGTGCCCGGAAGCAACGAGGCCGTGGATGAACGTCACCATCTTGGGGACGTAGTCGGTGGCCTGGGGAGCGTGGGTCGGCTCCCTTACCCCCAGCGCCGCCAGATCGCGGAAGTACTCCTCGGTGTAGTGGGCGGCCACCTCGGCCGGGGTGCGCCCCTCCTCCAGGGCGCGGCGGATGATCTTGTCCTCGATATCGGTCACGTTCTGGACGTAGATCACGCTGTAACCACGGCTCTCCAGGTACCGCCGTAGGGCATCGAACACGATCATCGGCCGGGCGTTCCCGATGTGGATGAGGTCGTAGACGGTGGGACCGCAGACGTACATCCGCACCGTGTTGTCGTGGACGACCAGCTCCTCGAGCTTCCGGGTCAGCGTGTTGTAGAGGCGCATCGGCTCAGCCCTCCTCTCGCTCGTGGCGACGCCGCCAATCCTACGCGGGAACTGGCTCCCTCCCAAGGCCCGCTCCCGGGCATAATGCGCCCATGGACCTCGGTGCGGTGGGGCAGGTGCTTCTCCTCTCCGCGGCCCCGATCTCCGAGCTGCGGGGCGGGCTGCCGCTTGCCCTGTCGCTTGGGTTCTCCCCGGCAACCGCCTACGTCGTCGCGGTGGTGGGGAATCTCCTCCCTGTACCGCTCCTCCTTTTCGGCCTCTCCGCGCTCGTCCCCTCCGCGGGGAGGATCCCCGGGCCCCTCGGCCGGGCCGCCCGGCGCTACCTCACCTGGCAGGAGACCCGCCACCGTACACGGTTTGCGAAGTTCGGGGAGTGGGCGCTGGTTCTCTTCGTCGCGATCCCCCTCCCGATGACGGGGGCGTGGACGGGATCCCTCCTTGCTGTCCTGTTCGGGGTTCCCTGGCGCCGCGCGCTCCTCATGCTCGTGTTCGGGGTCCTCCTTGCCGGGGTCATCGTCCTCCTCGCCTCGCTCGGCGTGATCGCCGTGCTGTGACCCGTTTTGGCTGATGTGGGCACGGCGTGGGGTGACGGGTATAGTCAGCCATCATGGCTGAGGAGCACACCCGGTCCCTGGATATCGCTGAGCTCATCCGCCGCCACCCCGCGGAGATCGCGGAGGTCCTCGCTGCCCTCCGCGAGGAGGAGGCGGTGGAACTCCTGCGCCGCCTGTACCTCCGCCGCGCCGCGGCGGAGCCCCTCGGGGAGATGGAGCCCGAGGAAGCGGCGCGCCTCCTCGCCGAGCTCAACCGCGAGGACGCCGCCCACATCCTGTCCCACATGGAGCCCGACGACGCGGTGGATCTCCTCGCCGAGCTCCCCCTAGAGGTGATCCAGGACATCCTGTCCCGCCTCGAGACGCAGGAGGCGAAGGCGCTGGGGGAGCTCCTCTCTTATCCCCCCGACACGGCGGGCGGGCTCATGTCCACCGAGGTCGTGGCCCTCCCTGCGGACATGACCGTGGAGGAGGCGATCCAGGAACTGCGGGCGAGGGCGGAGGAGGCGGAGACCGTCTACTACGCGTACGTCGTGGATGACCGGGGCACGCTCCTCGGGGTCCTGTCCCTGCGCGACCTCGTCCTCGCCCGCCCCACCACCCCGCTCCGCCAGA
>JAVERH010000022.1:0-21013 GCA_034007245.1 Coriobacteriia bacterium
GTCTGGCGAGCGAGATCGCTTCTATTCTCAGAGGGAAGCGCAAGCCGCAGTACACCCCCAACGTCGATACCGGTGACTTCGTGGTCATCATCAACGCGTCGAAGGTGAAGCTGACCGGCAACAAGCTCGCCACCAAGAAGAAGTACACCCACTCCGGTTTTCCGGGTGGATTGAAGGAGATGTCCATCTCCGACATGCTCGTCAGGCGTCCAGAGCGCGTGATCGAGGGTGCGGTCAAGGGCATGCTGCCGAAGAACACGCTGGGGAGGGCCATGAGAAGCAAGCTCAAGGTCTACGGTGGTCCGGATCATCCGCATCAGGCCCAGAACCCCCGCCAGATCACCCTGGAGGTCTAACGCATGACTGAGAGCAAGGCAGTCTACTGGGGCACCGGTCGCCGCAAGACGTCGGTGGCTCGCGTGCGACTTATCCCGGGTTCGGGTCAGATGATGGTCAATGGGCGTGCGTTCGACGACTACTTCGGCCGCAAGGTCATGAAGGGTTACGTCGAGCAGCCGTTCAAGGTGACCGAGACGATGGGGCACTTCGACGTCTTCGCCAACATCAAGGGTGGCGGTCTCTCGGGTCAGGCGGGCGCGATGCGTCACGCCATAGCCCGTGCGCTGCTCGAAGCAGGCGATGACTATCGTGGCGAACTCAAGCGCGCCGGTCTCCTGCGTCGTGACCCGCGTATGGTCGAGCGTAAGAAGTACGGCCTCAAGAAGGCGCGCAAGCGCCCGCAGTTCTCCAAGCGCTAGTCGCAGGGAGTAGCACGTACGACAAAACCCCCGGCCGGATGGCCGGGGGTTTTTTGTTGCCTCTCGGAGGGTGTGGGACCGGCATCGGCCTCGGACACCTACGTGTTCTACGGAGTGCCTAGAGCACCGTCACGCTCTTGGCTAGATTGCGGGGCTTGTCTACATCACACCCGCGTGCCACCGCGAGGTGATAGGCGAACAGTTGCAGCGGTACACTATTGAGAATCGGCGTGAGCTCCTCTTGGGTCCTGGGAAGGAGTATGACGTCGTCGGCTACCCGCTCGATCTGATCATCACCTTCGGTCGCCAGTGCGATGATGGGACCTTTCCGGGCGCGTATCATCTCGAGGTTCCCCATCGTCTTGTCGTGCATTGAGTCCGAGGGTACCAGGAAGACTGTCGGGGTCTTCTCATCGATGAGCGCGATCGGGCCATGTTTCATCTCGGCGGCCGAGTAGCCCTCGGCATGGATGTACGAGATCTCCTTGAGCTTGAGCGCTCCCTCGAGGGCAGTGGGGTAGCTGTATCCGCGACCGAGGAAGAAGAAGTCATCGGCAGCTGCATACTTGAGCGCGATGTGCTCGATCTCATCGCTGCGATCGAGCAGGCCGGTGATCTGCGCCGGGAGCGCCTCAAGTCCTTTGAATATCTCCAGCGCACGGCCCGCGGACAGCATGCGCATCCGGCCGAGGTGAACGGCGAGGAGCGTCAGGCATACGAGGGTCGCGATGAACGCCTTGGTCGACGCGACGCCGATCTCCGGACCTGCGTGCATGTATATCCCGCCGTCGGCTTCGCGTGCGATCGTGCTGCCGACGACGTTCACGATCGCCAGAGCCTTGTGGCCGCGCCGTTGCGCCTCCCGAAGTGCCATGAGGGTATCTGCGGTCTCACCGGACTGTGAGATCACGAGGATGAGGGTGTCGCGCCTTACGGGAGCCATTCGGTAGCAGAACTCGTGCGCGAACTCGACTTCGACGGGGATGTGCGCGAGGCCCTCGATGATGTACTCGCCGATGAGTGCTGCGTGCCAGCTGGTCCCGCTCGCTGCGATGACGATCCGCTGGATGTTACGCAGCTCTGCAGCGGTCATGTTCAGGCCGCCGAGGATGGACGTAGCGCCGTCGCGATCGATGCGGCCCCGGAGTGCGTCCTCGATCGTTCGGGGCTGCTCATAGATCTCTTTGAGCATGAAGTGCTCGAACTCACCGCGCTGGGAGTCTTCTGCCGCGAACTCAAGGCGGCTGACTTGTACGTCTGCAGTGTCGGTGCCGAGGTTCACGACCTCGAAGGATCCGGCTGTCACGGTGGCTACGTCGTAGTCGTTGAGGAAGACCACCTGTCGTGTATGGGCAACGATCGCATTCGCATCGCTCGCGAGGAAGTTCTCACCATCACCGATACCGATGATCAGAGGTGAGCCGCGGCGGGCACCGACCATCACTCCGGGGATATCACTGGAGATGACCGCGATTCCATACGTGCCGATGACCTCGCGTAGCGCTGCTTCTACAGCTGCAGTGAGCGGTTCGGGTGTGTTCTCGGCGAGGCAGTGTTCGTACTGTTCTCCGATGAGGTGAGCGAGCACCTCCGTGTCGGTACTTGAGACAAAAGTATGCCCGGCGTCTATGAGGCGTTCTCGGAGCTGCTCGTGGTTCTCGATGACGCCATTGTGAACGACGGCGATGCGGCCTGACGCGTCCAGGTGCGGGTGAGAGTTCTCGTCGGACGGTTCGCCGTGCGTCGCCCATCGGGTGTGCGCGATGCCGAGCGAGCCATCAACGGGCCGTGAGGCCACTTCGCGCGCGATGCCCTCGTCGATCTTACCCTTCTTCTTGCGGACGATGAGTGCGCCATCATCCAGAACTGCGATCCCAGCGCTGTCGTAGCCACGGTACTCGAGGCGGCGAAGCCCTTCGAGTAGTATGGAGGAGGCGGGCCTTGTGCCTGCGTAGCCGATGATTCCGCACATGTGTGGCTCCTTCTTCCAGTGGTTCGAGATGATTCCGGCCTGGGATATCGAACGCCCCGCCGCTCAAGGAACGACGGGGCGTGCACCGGGTTCCTATCGCATATCGATGAACTCGTAGCCCTTGGCCTCCACCTCGGCACGTCGATCGAGTAGCTCTGTTGCAGCAGTCTCATCGAGCACATAGACGAGTCTACCGCCGCTTGCAGAGAACGTCTGTCCGTAGCTGATGGGGACATCGGGGGTGACATCGCCGAGGACTGACTCAGCCACCGGGCCGGTCTTGCGCGCACCGTTGGCCACCAGGACGACGGTCTTGGCTTTGTAGACGAGCTCGGTGCCCATGGAGATGGCGTAGCGAGGGCTCTCATCGAGTGAGACGAAGTGTCCGTCGGCGACGGCGTTTTCCACGGTGTTGTCGTCGAGTCTGACGAGTAGCATGCGGTTGTTCTCGAATGGGATGCCGCTCTCGTGGAATGCGACGTGACCGCGGCCACCGACGCCGACGATGTGAAGGTCGATGCCGCCGAAGCGCTCGATCTTCTGTTCGTAGGCGTCAAGCACCTCTCTCTTGATCCAGCCGAGTAGCCCATCGGCGTCGTCGTTGATGACGATGGCCTTGCCCTTGTCGGTGCCCTGAAGCTCATAGGTGCTGGTATCGGCTTCAAGTGCGGCGACCAGTGCGTTCTGGTCGATGAGGGTGCCCCACGGCACGTTGGTCTCGGCGAACTTCGTCCGGAGGAGACCGAAGAGTTCACTGATCATGAAGTAGCTGTACGATTCGGGGTGCAGCGCTCGCTGCTGGGGGTTCTCACCGGGTAGCCCGACGTACTCATCGAGGTTGAAGCTCCTGATGCGCGACGCATCGAGCGTGCTCTCGTCGAGCGCGGCGGCCAGCTTCTTGTAGAGTCCCGTAGGGGAGTTGCCGGTAGCGAGCCCGAGAACGTACTCGTCCTTCTCGGCCTGTTTCCTGGCGATATCCTCGGACACGATACCGGCTGCGATGCTGCTCATGTGGTCGAAGTCGCGCGTGACGATGATCTTGAACGACACGGTGGTCTCCTATCCGATCGCGTTTCTAACGATGTCTGCAAGCCGGGCGGCATGCAGTTCGGTGACCTCATCAGTCGGTCCTTCGACCATGACGCGGCACATGTTCTGTGTTCCGGAGTACCTGACTAACACGCGGCCCTCATCGCCGAGTTCTGCCTCGACCTCTGCAATCGCCTGGACAACCTCAGGAATCGACTCGACGGGTGGCTTGCTCTTCACGTTCACGTTGATGAGCTTCTGGGGGAATACGTCCATCAGTTTCGCAAGCTCGGAGAGGGGTTGGCCTGAGGCCAGCATCGCAGCGATGAGCTGTAGTGCTGTGAGGATGCCGTCGCCGGTCGTGTGGTGCTCGAGGAAGATCATGTGTCCGGACTCCTCGCCGCCGATCACTGCATCCAGACGCTGCATGTCCTCCAGGACATGCCGGTCGCCCACCTTGGCCGCGTGGCTGGTGAAGCCGTAGCGCTTGGAGGCGATGTGCAGTCCGAGATTGCTCATGACTGTGGAGACGACGAGGTCGTTTTTCAGCAGACCCCGATCCTTGAGCATCTTGGCGCAGATGATCAGGATCTGATCACCGGTGATCTCGGTACCCTTCTCGTCGACCGCTATCAGCCGGTCCCCATCGCCATCGAAAGCCAGACCTATGGCGGCTCCGGTCTCGAGCACCTTCGCACGTAGATCGGCCGTGTGCTGTGAACCGCAGCCGTCGTTGATGTTCAGTCCGTCGGGGTCGTCATGGATCACCGTGACGTCGGCACCGAGCTCGGTGAATGTGTGTGGGGCGACCCGGTAAGTGGCACCGTTCGCGGTATCCAGCACTATCTTCATGCCCTCCATCGAGAACGATCTCGGGAAGGTGTTCTTAAGGAAGACGATGTAGCGCCCGGCAGCGTCGTTGAGGCGATAGGCGCGCCCGATATCTGCAGGCTTGGCGACCATGTTGGGCAGCAGGCCGCCGAGCATAAGCCCCTCGATGTCGGCCTCCTGCTTGTCGGAGAGCTTGAAGCCCGAGCCAGAGAAGACTTTCAGTCCGTTGTCTTCGTAGGGGTTGTGGGATGCCGAAATGACGATACCGGCATCGGCACGCATGCTCTCGGTGATAAACGCGATGCCTGGCGTCGGCAGCACGCCGACAAGGTATGGTACGCCGCCCATAGAGGTGACACCCGCTTCGAGTGCGCCTTCAAGCATGTATCCGGATAGGCGGGTGTCTTTGCCGATGATGACGCGGGTGGTGTGCTCGGACTTTCGCAGCACGCGGGTGACTGCCTGCCCAAGCAAGAACGCGGTCATCGCGTCCAGAGGATAGCGATTCGCTTCGCCCCGGATGCCGTCGGTGCCGAAGAGCTTGCCCATCTATGAGTCTCCTATCAGCGTGGGGATCAGTGATGTCCGTCAGACAGGCCAGCAGAGTGCAGCAGGCCGTTGGCGCTGCTACAGAGTGTCTCTACGACCTGCGTGAGCCACTCTACTCCTGCAGTCCGTGTCTCAGATGGAAGGTGCTGCACCGTTTCCAAGTAGTTACCCCTGGTGGCAGCCTCTTCAGGGCGCATGAGATCGAGGAACTCACGGCCGCTCGGAAGACCCTCGTCGATGGTATACAGCGCACAGAGGTCGCTCACACAAGCACCGAGCCCCGCGCTTGCCGCATGGGTCTTGGGTACCTTGGCTGCCATCGTGATCAGTCGACTGATCCGCTCGTTCCTGGCAGCGGCGAGTGTTTCGAGCGCACCTTCATAGACGAAGTCACCGAACTCCTGCCGAGCGAAGAACGGCCGCCTGACGTGACGGTACCACTGCTCGAGCGCGACGAGGTTCGCCAGGTATCGCGCGTTATTGTGCATGACCCGTCTGAGATTGCGATATGTATGTGAAGTGCGCGTCTGTGCAAAGCTCTCTGGTGGAGATGCGAAGACGAGCTGGTTCTCCTCGGCGATGTCGTGGCGGAGTATCGAGCCTGCGGCTACGACCGCTCCATAGTTCACGCGGACCGGCCCGACGGCGCCTCCCTGACCACCAAGGAAGATCGGTGGCTGGTCCAGCATGACGCCATGAGGCACATCGCCGAATATCGACGGCGTGGTCTTATCCCCGTCCGGTGTGTAGTTGAAGTGCACATACGAGCTGCCCACCTCACTATGGTCTTTGCGGCTGGTGCCACCAGCCATCAGGCAGTCACAGAAGTTGATAAGGCTGCCGAGCGTCACAAAGGGGAGCAGGATCGTCTGCTTGAGACCGACGCAGTGCGCGCCGTTCGCCGCCTCTTCAAGCAAGCAGGCTTCTCGGACCTGCGCCCCGAGCCCGACGTTCGCTTTCTCAAGGAGTACGGACCGTTTGAACGAGCCACCCTTGAGCTCGACGCGCGGGCCGAGCCAGCAGTCGTCGATCGTCACCGGGCCCTCGGCGCCGAGCACGCAGCCGGCAGAGATGACCGTCTTGGCTCCGTGGATGCGACAGCCCGGATGGATGACGACATCATCGCCGGAGATGCGATCGGTGTCGACGGTGTCTCCGATGTCTACGCTAGCGGGACTGGGGACTTCGACCCCCTTCGCTCTCAGCCGGACGATCTTTTCATAGGCATGTGGCTGTAGATCCATGGGGGCCTCCTCGCGGACGGACTCACGGACGGGCCGTGACCGTTCCAGCATGAGCGAACTGGCGAGTTCGCGCCAGACTCTCGTAGAGAGTGGCTGGTGTCAAGGAGTTGTCGCCGAGCCGTGACGCGGTACTTTCGCGTGATCGGATCGGCGTGTAAGGTTGTTCGGACACCCGTAGCCCCTATGGGGCGCGACGGATAGTGGAGTGATGATGGTCGAGGATCGTCAAACGATAACCGGGCTCGGCGTGGACATCGTGGAGATCGCACGCATGCGTGCTGCTCTTGAGCGACGGCCCCGTATGAAGGAGCGGCTGTTCTCCGCGGAGGAGCGTGCGTACTGCGAGAGCCGTAACAAGCCAGAGATCCACTATGCGATGCGGTTTGCAGCAAAAGAGGCGGTACTCAAGGCGCTGGGTACCGGTTTTTCAGGTATGCGGTTTCGTGACGTCGAGGTCGTGCGTGACGAGCGGGGCCGGCCTGTGCCGCGCCTGACAGGCAGGGCAGCACAGGTCGCAGGGTCAGCGGGGGTTATAGAGGTACATCTTTCGCTCTCGTTCACGCACGAGAATGCGGTCGCCTCGGCCGTCGCGATCACCGAACAGATGCGTCCGCATGTCGAAGATGCGATAGAGACTCCCCAGCAGCGCCTTGCGGCTTCGTTCAAGGATGTGCGCTCAATGCTCGATGAGGTAGGGAACGAACAAGGCTGAGGGCCGGCATGCCGCCAGCTCACCCATGGGGGACGATGCGGATGCGCTATGCGCTGGATTCTGAGCAGATGCAGGCTGCGGAGCGAGCAGCTGTTGCGTCCGGAGTGGTGACCATCGCGGAGTTGATGGATCGCGCAGGGCACGCGCTTGCCGACACTGCGGGCGCCAGAGTGCCCGAGGGCCGCATCATCGTGGTTTGCGGTCCCGGCAACAACGGTGGGGACGGATGGGTCGCTGCTCGTGTCCTGGCGAGCCGCGGGCGTGATGTCACCGTACTTGCCCTACGGCACCCTGACTTACTCGCAGGTGAGGCTCGTGTGGCCGCACATGCTGCTCTGCAGGCTGGCGTTCCCTGGAAGGACTGCGCAAAGACGGGGGCCGGGGTCGAGGACTTCTCGAGCGCTGGCTTGATAGTCGATGCGATCTTTGGTTTTGGTCTGCATGGTGCTGCTCGTGAGCCTTACGATGCGTGGGTCAGGCGCATCGATGACGTCGGGGCGTTCGTGGTCAGCGCGGACATTCCTTCGGGCGTAGATTCGGATACCGGTGAGGCTGCAGGTCCTGCAGTGGTGGCCGATGTCACGGTGACGTTCTCTGCGCTCAAGACGGGGCTGTTGATCGGGGAAGGTGCAGCCAGTGCAGGGGAGATCATCGTTGCCGATCTTGGCATCGGCGATCACGTGCGCGACATCCAGGATCCGCTCAGACTACCGGGCGCAGATGAGGTTCGTGACATCGTCCCATGGCCTGCTCCTGCGGATCACAAGGGGTCCCGGGGTAAGGTCGCGCTTGTCGTCGGCTCCGAAGTCTACCGGGGAGCTGCGGTGCTTGCAGCGGGCGGGGCGCTCCGGATGGGCGCGGGCTATGTGTACGTGGTTACGCTGGGTGGTGCTGCCGATGCAGTGATCGCAGCGTGGCCGAGTGCGATCGTTCGATCGGTAAGGGTGGCATCTGACGGCTCGTTCGCACACGCTGAGGATGTGCTGGCGGCGATTCCCGAAGCCGATGCGGTCATCGTGGGCCCGGGTATCACCTGCTCGGACGAGGCACGAGAAGTCGTGCTTGCGCTGCTCGGCTCGTATGAGGGTCCGCTGTTGCTCGACGCTGATGCACTGAACGTGCTTGCCGGAGATACCGCGCCACTTCATGACCGTCGGGCGCCAACGCTCATCACGCCACATCCCGGAGAGGCTGCACGGCTCCTCGGTACGACTGTCGAGGAGATCGAGCGCGACCGTGTGCATAGCGCACGATGCCTCTCCGGAGAGTCCCTCGTCTGTGTGCTGAAAGGCTCCGGGACGATCATTGCAGGGGCCGGTGCTGTCACGCTCGTTCGCACCGGAGGGCCGGAGTTGGCTCGCGCCGGAACCGGAGACGTGCTCGCCGGGATGATCGGGACGTTGCTCGCGCAAGGCTGCGGGGCACACGATGCCGCAGTTGCGGCGACGTACCTGCATGGCCGCGCGGGTGCACACGGTGCGGCACGCCTCACCAGGACCGCACTCATCGCGTCCGACCTGCCAGAATCCATACCTGAGGCTGTCCGTGAGCTTGCGGGCGGGTAGAATCACTGGAGAGACATCTGTAAGAACCGACACTGACGACCGGAGGAACCATGGCTGAGCTCACGACACGGGACATCATGACAAAGAACCCGATAACGGTCGCGCGGGATCTTTCCGTCACGGATGCTGCCCGGATCATGGTCGAGAACAGGGTGGGTGCCCTGCCGGTGCTCCAGGACGACGCGCTGGTAGGTCTCGTGACCGAGGGTGATCTGATCATGCGCGACGTGAAAGTCGAGTTTCCGACGTACCTTCATCTACTGGACGGGTTCATCATGTATCCGCCGGCGACTGCACGCTTCGAGTCGGAGCTGAAGAAGGCGGTCGGCGCCACCGTCGAAGACGTGATGACAGCGGACCCCATCGTTATCCAGGCCGACACTCCGCTAAGCGACGCTGCGACGCTGATGGTTGAGCGCGACGTGAGTAGACTCCCCGTGGTCGACGGAGAGCGTCTCGTCGGCATCATCAGCAAGTCTGACATAGTGCGTTCGTTCATCGTCGAGGGCTAGCCGATGCCATACCGTCGTCCTGCCTGGGTCGAAGTCGATGCGTCGGCCATCGAGCACAATGTGCGCACACTCAAGGCGCTCACCCCGCCCTCCACACGGTTCCTTGCCGTGGTCAAGGCCGATGGATACGGTCATGGCGCGGAAGCGGTGGCGCGTGCGGCGCTCCGTGGCGGTGCCGAGGGGCTTGGCGTGGCCACTACAGATGAGGCGCTCGCTCTCCGGGGCGCTGGTGTCCGGGTGCCCCTCCTTGTGCTCGGCGAGCCTCCCGTCGATGCGGCGGAGATACTCGTGCGCGAGGGTATCGCGGTGGCGCTCACTTCACGCGAGATGGCCGCCGCGCTCTCCCGGGCGGCTACGTCGGTCGACACCCGGGCGATATGCCATCTCAAGATCGACACGGGCATGCATCGCATCGGGGTGCCTGCCGAGAAGGCTGGCGACTTCGCGCAGTGGCTCAAGGGTCTACCCGGGCTTGCCGTGGACGGCGTTTTCACGCACTTTGCGACCGCGGACGTCCCGGGTGACTGGGACTTCGAGAGCCAGATGACGAGTTTCGGGCGCGCTCTCGACGACGTTCGTGCCGGCGGAGTGCATCCAGGTATCGCGCACGCTGCGAACAGTGCGGCAACGATACTGCATCCTGAGACGCATCTCGATATGGTTCGCTGCGGTATCGCGATCTACGGACTCGACGCATCCCACAGCACGAGGGGTCGGCTGTCGCTGCGTCCGGCGATGAGCGTGCGCACACGCATATCGTTCGTGAAGCGCATCGGGCTCGGAGACGGGGTCAGCTACGGGCTCACATGGCATGCGAGTGGACCGACGACCATCGCGACGCTACCGATCGGATACGCCGATGGCGTACAGCGCATACTCTCCAACAGGATGGAGGTCCTGATCGGTGGACAGCGCTGCAAACAGGTCGGAAGGATCTGCATGGATCAGCTCATGGTGGAGGTCCCGCCGGGCGTTGATGCCGGAGTGGGCGATGAGGTTGTGATCGTCGGACGGCAGGGGGCTGCGGCGATCGCGATGGGTGAGCTGTCGGATATTGCAGGCACGATCGACTACGAGCTTGCATGCGGCTTCGCGCTGCGTATGGAGCGTCGTCCGGCGTTCTCCTGACCTTGCCACAAGCATGGTCTGGCGAAGTTCAAAGAATCTTCTTGTATCCATGCAGGAGTTCTTCCAGGCATTGGCGAATCACGTTCACAGACAGGTAAGTCGTGTCGCCGCATCTGCGTGCGAGTACGTGTCGCAATGGTGCGGGGCCGTTCTACGCGCACAGTGCGAACCGACTGCTGCACCACAAGGAGAGGCCGATGGACGAAAAGGTACTCGAAGAGATCAAATTCCATCAGGGGGCTGCGGCAAAGGATGCCTCGTCTCCGCTCTTCCAGATTCGCGAGAAGGAGATGGAGATATCCGGGCGGGTCTTTGCTGCCCGCAGCCAGGCGGACAAGATGGTGACCGACGCTCGGCAGCGTTCGGTCGAGACCGTGCGTACCGCGCATGCGGATGCGGACCGTCTGGCTAAGGAGCATGCGGAACAGGTGCTTGCGGGTGTGGACGACTCGATCGCTGAGGTCAAGGCGGAAGGCGCCGAAGAGGTCGAGCGACTCAAGAAGGAATTGGCGATGCGTCAGAGTGATGCGGCGGACTTCCTTGTGAAGATCGTCGTAGCGGTCTGATGGTCGCAGCGGCTCGAGAATCCCGATAAATCGGGGGGGAGGGCGCGTATGTTGGTCCCAATGGCACGAATGGAGCTAATCGGCCCAAAGAACATCTTTCTGGATGTTCTGACGGCGCTCCATGAGGCTGGCACGCTACACATCGAGGACCTCACAAAGAAGATCGATGCCGGCGAGCTCCCGCTGGAGCACATGGAGGTCGTGGAGAATCAGGCGGTCGAGCAGGAACGGATGGAGGAGCTTCTCATCCGTCTTCGGTCGATCATCAAAGCACTTCATCTGCCGCCTGATGAAATCGATGAGATAGCCCGCCAGAAACACTACCTTGAGTTGTGGCAGCTGGACGCCAAGGAACTGGCGTCCGAGGTCACGAAGATCATCGATCAGGTCGAGGACCGCACGTCGAGCCTGGCACAGGCTCAGTTCTCGATGGAGGCCGAGTTGGGCCTTCTGGCTCGCTATGAGCCGATCCTTGAGAAGATCCAGCCACTTGCCAAACAGATCGTCACCACGGGCGCGTACGACTCTGTCGCGCTTCTTGTCGAGCGTCGCTATAAGGGTGCGCTCGACGGGCTCAAAAAAGAACTCGATTCGATGACGGCGAATCAGTGTGAGATCGTGTCTACAGACGTCGATGACGACACGACCGCTGTCATAATCGTCTTCGGCAAGAGGTACTCGGAGTCGGTTCACAAGTTCCTTGCGATGGAGAACGTCAATCAGGTTCGGCTGCCGTCTGAGTTCCAGGACATGCCGTTCGATGTGGCGTACGATCAGCTTCGTGTACGGCGTGAGGAACTACCGCTGCAGATGGAGCAGGTCAAGTCAGAGCTCGCGACCATGTCGACGACCTGGTATACGAAGCTCGCGACGGTACGTGACGTCCTCGTCGATAAGATCGATGAGGGTTCGGCTATTCCGAAGTTCGGTGCCACCGAGTATGCGTTCGTCATCACAGGCTGGCTCCCGGTGGATGACGTCAAGGAGTTCCGTAGTTTCATAGCCGATAAGTTCGGTCTTGATGTGATCGTCAACCAGCTCGAGATCGAACAGAAGGACTTCGAAGAGACACCCGTGGCGATGAAGAACCCCAAGTGGGTCCAGCCGTCAGAGTGGGCTATGAGCTACCTGATGGGTGGCCGTCCGATGTACGGCACGATCGACGCTTCGCTCGTATGGGCGTTCAGCTATCCACTCATCTTCGGTATGATCGTCGGCGACGCCGGTTACGGTCTTATCATGATGGCGATCATCCTGTGGATGCGTTTCAAAATGGGCGACAAGCCGGCGGTTCAGATCGCGACCGGTCTGCTCGGCCCTGCGGCAACCTCGGCGATCATCTTCGGTGTGCTTTACGGTGAGTTCTTCGGTGCGATTCCCTGGGAGCGTGGATGGGTTAGCGCAGCGAATCCGTGGATCACTTTCGGAGGAAACTTCGCGATCCCGTTCAACCGTGAGCACTATGTCGTCGAATTGATGATACTTGCGCTCACTCTCGGTATCGTACAGATGATCACTGGTCTTGCGATGGGCATCGTCAACGCCGCGCGTATGAAGCATCTGGGCCACGCCCGGATGAAGGCTGGACTGCTGTCGCTGATGGTCGGTGTGGTCATCCTGGTCATCGGACTGACGATCGCTAAAAATACTGCGTCTGCGCCAGTGTTCACCGCTGTCGCTGCGCTCGCGATGGGCGGCGGTTTCCTAGCTGCGCTGTGGTTCGGAAAGGCGTCAGGGTTCGTCGAGACACTGGAGCTCATGAGCCATACGGCGAGCTACCTACGTGTCATGGCTGTGGGTCTCTCGGACGCGATCTTTGCGACCGCGATCAACCAGATGGGAGCTGCGATGCCAAAGGGCGTGGGTATCGCTGTAGCAATATTCTTCCATGCACTGCACCTTGTTCTTGCAGTGTTCACGCCCACCGTTCATGCAATGCGTCTCAACTTCTATGAGTTCGGCCAGAAGTACTACGAGACGAGCAAGGCAGAGTATAAACCGTTCCAGAAAACCGGAGGTGAAAAGAGCGCATGATCAACAAGACTAGGCTCGCAAAGGTGGTTTTCGGCAGTACGTTCTTTACTGCCATGATCGTCCCTGCAATGGCACTGGCGCAGGAGGGTGCGAGCGAAGGGCTGGAGACGAACGCGCAGATCGCGAAGTTCGCTGCAGCCGCAGTGGCTATGTGTGTCGCATGCATGAGTGCTGCATACGCTCAGGCGAAGATCGGCTCGGCCGCTGCTGGTACGCTCGCTGAGCGTCCCGAGGTCGCCATGAATATGATCATCATGATGGCCCTTCCTGAGGTTATCGTGCTTCTCGGCTTCGTTATCGCGTTCATGATCAGCCAGGCTGCCTAATGCACGTACGTACGGTACTCAGGAGGGACTGACGCATGGCGATCGAAGACATCTTCAGAGCGCTTGAGGAGCAAGCCGACGACGAGGTGAACCGCATACTGCACGCGGCGACGGTGCAGGCCGACGCGGTGGAGCACGAGGCACGGGACGAAGCCGAGCGGATCACGGGAGCCAAGGTGCAGGCCGCTGATGTAGCGGTCCAGGCCAAGGCTGCCAAAGTGGTCAATGCTGCCCGTCTGCAGGTCAAGCGTGACCTTGCCCAGGTGCGAGACAGCGCGGTCGAGGCCGTCTTCGAGGAAGCGGCACAGCGTTTGGCTGCTATGCGCGGTACGCCCGAGTATGAGAAGGTTTTCGCGCAGCTGATGAAGGAAGCGTGTGAGGGTCTCGATGGTGAGTGCGAGATCCAGGTCGCGCCGAGTGATAGTGAGCTTGCACAGAAGATCGCAACGGATCTCGGACTGACCTTCGTCGTGTCGCCGACGCTTGACACGATCGGCGGGCTGATAGTGTCGACTCATGACGCTCGGGTCGTGCGACGTAACACGTTTGAGACGCGTCTGCAGAAGGCGAGCACCGTGGCCGGAACGCGCGTCGCTGAGGTACTGACTTCATGAAGACAAGCAAGCCGCCAGTTCCCACTGTTCAGAGGGGCTATAGGCCCACAGGGCGGGACTATGGATACACGAACGCGCGCATACGTGGCATGCGTTCGCGTCTGCTGCGGCAGTCTTTCTTCGAAGAGCTGATGGTCTCGACAGACATCGGTGGCGTTATCTCGAGTCTGATGCAGACCGAGTATGGACCTGACCTCGAGACCCGACTACTGCACGGTCATACGGCTGCGCAGGTAGACGAGGCGCTCAAGGACAATATGGTCCGTACGTTCAACAGGGTTCTGAGCTTCTCTAACAAGGAGGCCACCTCTCTGGTGAACACACTGCTCGGTAGGTGGGACCTGTTCAACGTCAAGACCATCCTTCGCGGGAAGCATATGGGTCTCCCCGAAGAGGAGATCATCGACAGTCTCATCACCGTTGGCCAGCTCTCCAAGATCGATACGGATGAGTTGGCGCGACAAGGCGATGTGCGCAGTGTGGTCGATGTGCTGGGTATCTGGGGCCTGCCGTTCGCGGTGCCGCTCAGAGAGGTTCTGCCGGAGTACGACGAGAGCGAGGATCTCTCGTTTCTCGAGCTGGCGCTCGATCGGTACTACTACGACTGGGCCGCCAAGCGACTTCGGGGATGGCGGGAGAATAAGCGCATCGCACACACGTTCCTCCAGGCTCAAGTGGATACGATGAATCTCTTGACGGCTATCCGTCTGCTGAGCGCCAATCTACCGGAGGACGAGGCGGTACGATTCTTCGTTCCTGGTGGTGACGTGGTCGAGGAAGAGCTTTTCCTTGAACTGTCGGCTATGTCGGATGTTGATGAGGTCTTCAGCCGAATCAAGAAGACCCCGTACGGCAAACCGCTCGATAGGGCAGCTGTGGCCTATATGGAGTCGGGCTCGGTGTCGGTGTTCGAGCGTGCACTGGAGGACTATCTGTTCCACCTGGCATTCGAGAACAGCAAGGCTGATACGCTCGGTATCGGACTCACGATCAGCTATCTGTGGACCAAGGCCAATGAGATCACCAACCTGAGGATCGTCGTAAAGGGTATCTCGGTCGGTATGCCTGAAAGTCGGATGAGAGAGGAGCTCATCATTGTATAAGCTCATCGTACTCACCGACCCCGATACGGCCGATGGGTTCGGCCTCGCAGGTGTTACCGTCCAGGTCGCAGAGTCACCGGAGGATGCACGAAGAAAGCTTTCAGCGCTCATCGACGATGACGAGAGCGGGATTATCGCGGTCAATGAGGCCTTTATGGTCGACATCGACGAGCGTACACAACAGAAGATCAACCAGTCGTATCGGCCGATCGTTATCTCGCTGCCTATTCGCGAGAAGCTGACGACTGAGGAAGACCATCGGGCGTATCTCTCTCGCCTGATCAGACGGGCCATTGGATTCGATATCACTCTGAGGCGAGGCTGATGATTGTCGGAACGCTTTCAAAGATCACCGGTCCTGTCGTTGTAGCTGACGGCATGACGGGGACCAAGATGTACGACGTCGTCCGGGTCGGCACTGCCGGCCTCATGGGCGAGGTCATCAGGCTCGAAGGCGAACTCGCCACGATCCAGGTCTATGAGGACACCTCAGGACTACTGGTCGGCGAGCCGGTCGAGTCGACAGAAGGGCCGCTCAAGCTTGAGCTCGGCCCCGGGCTGCTCACGTCGATTTACGACGGCATCCAGCGGCCCTTGCCGGTCATCGCCGAGGACTCCGGGAGCGACTTCATCGCTCGCGGTACCGTGGCAAGCGCGCTCGACCGGACCAAGAAGTGGGACTTCACGCCGGTGGCCAGCGTCGGACAAAAGGTGTCGGGCGGCGATGTTCTGGGTACCACGCCTGAGGGCGGTACGGTGTTGCATAGGGTCATGGTCCCGCCGGATATCAAGGGCACCATCACCGAGGTAGTTCCGGCTGGCTCGTACACGATCGACGATGTCATCGCACGGCTGGATGATGGCACCGAGATCAAGATGAGCCAGTGGTGGCCGGTACGGTACGGTCGGCCCTATAAGCGGAAGCTCGATCCCACTACACCGTTCCTAACCGGCATGCGCATCCTGGATACCTTCTTCCCGGTTGCGCTGGGTGGCAACGCCATCATCCCGGGTGGGTTCGGTACCGGCAAGACGGTCACCCAACAGTCGCTGGCGAAGTGGGCCGACGTCGACATCATCATCTACGTCGGTTGCGGTGAGCGTGGAAACGAGATGACCGAGGTACTCGCTGAGTTCCCAGAGCTGGACGACCCGCGTACGGGCCACAGCCTGATGGACCGGACCGTGCTTGTGGCCAATACATCGAACATGCCGGTGGCCGCCCGAGAGGCATCGATCTACACGGGCGTCACGCTGGCGGAGTACTACCGCGACATGGGCTACAACGTCGCAATGATGGCCGACTCCACCTCTCGTTGGGGCGAGGCGCTCCGTGAGGTCTCCGGTCGTCTTGAAGAGATGCCTGGTGAGGAAGGGTACCCTGCGTACCTCGCCACCCGGCTCGCGAGCTTCTACGAGCGCTCAGGTCGTGTCGAAGCGCTTGGTGATGGTGAACGTGTCGGTTCGGTCACGATGGTCGGTGCGGTCTCGCCGGCCGGGGGTGACATGTCCGAGCCCATGACGCAGAACTCTCTACGTGTCACCGGTGCGTTCTGGGCACTCGATACATCGCTGGCCCACCGTAGGCACTTCCCCGCGATCTCCTGGACGAAGTCTTACACTCTGTACCTCGGTCAGGTGCAGGACTGGTTCGAGAGCGAGGTTGCTGACGACTGGCGCACTGTGCGTGAGCGCGCCATGTTCATCCTCCAGAAGGAGACCGAGTTGCAGGAGATCGTGCAGCTCGTCGGTCCGGACGCGCTGCCGGAAACCGAGAAGATCATCCTGGAGGTCGCCCGTATGATCCGCGAGGACTTCCTTCAGCAGTTCGCGTTCGATGCGATCGACGCCTACTGTCCGCCCAAGAAGGGCTACTGGATCCTCAAGACGGTGCTTGCTTTCAACGATGCTGCCACGCAGGCGATGTCGCGCGGGGTCTCACTCCGGCAGATACTGCAACTGCCACTACGGGATGAGGTTTCCACCCTGAAGACGACGCCACACGAAGAGGCGCTCGAGCGGATGCCGGCGCTTGTACACGAGATCAACGAACAGATCGCCGGAATCGAGGTGCTGTAGATGACCGTGGAGGCAACTATCGATCGTTCGCTGCTCTCCACCGAGTACCGGACACTGACCTATGTCACTGGTCCTCTGATCTACGTGGAGAATGTCCACGGCGTCGCGTATAACGAGATGGTCGTCGTGCTCATGCCGGATGGCAGTGAGCGCAGCGGTCAGGTTCTTGAGGTTTCCGGGACCACCGCAGTGATCCAGGTCTTCGAGGGCACGACGGGTATCGATATCGACCGCACACGTGTTCGGTTCCTCGAAGAGGTCGCCATGATCGATGTGGCGCCGGAGCTCTTGGGCCGCATCATGAACGGAACTGGTAAGCCGATTGACGGCGGCGCTCCGATCATTCCGGAGAAGCGGCTCGACATCAACGGATCGCCGATCAACCCGTATAGACGTGCACAGCCTGCAGACTTCATCGAGACCGGCATATCCGCTATCGATGGCCTCAACACGCTTGTCCGTGGTCAGAAGCTGCCGATCTTCTCCGGCTCGGGGCTCCCGGCCAACGAGCTTGCGGCGCAGATCATTCGCCAGGCTCGCGTGAAGTCGGGCGAGGAGTTCGCGATCGTCTTCGGTGCGATGGGTATCACGCACCGTGAGGCCGCGTATTTCATGAACCAGTTCGAGTCCACCGGCGCTCTTGAGCGAGTCGTCTTCTTCCTGAACCTTGCAGACGATCCGACAGTCGAACGGCTGCTGACGCCGAAGTGCGCGCTCACCGTCGCCGAGTACCTTGCGTTCGAGAAGGGTCAGCAGGTGCTGGTTATCCTTTCGGATATGACCAACTACTGCGAGGCGCTCCGTGAGGTCTCCACTGCACGTGAAGAAGTACCAGGACGTCGTGGCTACCCGGGTTACATGTATACCGACCTTTCGACGATCTATGAGCGTGCTGGTCGGATCAAGGACAACGACGGATCGGTCACGCAGTTGCCGATCCTGTCGATGCCGGACGACGACATCACGCATCCCATCCCGGACCTTACCGGATACATCACCGAGGGGCAGATCGTACTTTCACGGCACCTGCATCGTCGCGGTATATTCCCACCGATCGACGTGCTTCCGTGCCTGTCTCGACTGATGAACCTTGGTATCGGCGATGAGAAAACGCGAGAAGACCATCGTGCGGTGGCGAACCAGCTGTACGCTGCGTACGCCCAGGGCCGCGACCTTCGCAGGCTCGTGGCTATCGTCGGTGAGGAAGCGCTTTCGGACACAGACCGTCGCTTCCTGCACTTCGCTGATGCGTTTGAGGCACAGTTCATAGGTCAGGGCGACAAAGGTCGAACGATCGAGGAGACGCTCACCTTGAGCTGGGAGCTCATGAGCGAGCTGCCGATGGGCGAGTTGAAGCGAGTACGTGAGTTCATCGATAAGTACCATCCCACTGCTGTCGCCGATAAGGCGACCGAACTGGGCGACCTGTAACAGACGTCGGTCGTCTGTCTCGCGAAGCAGGGAGGTGAAACGTGGAAGAAGTCCGGCCAACTAGATCAGAGCTACTGGAACGCAAGCTGCAGATCACGCTTGCCGAGCAGGGTATGGAACTGCTCAAGCAGAAGCGCGATGCTTTGCTCATCGAATTCATGTCGGTCATGGATGAGACGCTTCGTCTGTCGAATGACTTGCAGCGAACCACCAATGAAGCACAGTACAGTCTTGCGATAGCAAAGGCCGTCGACGGTACGGTCTCCGTGCGCTCGGCTGCGTTTGCTACGCGGGGCGAGGTCACGATCGATATGACCGGTACGAAGATCATGGGTATCGCTGTCCCGGTGGTAACCAAAGGTGAAAGTCCTCTGCGTACGTCGTTCACACGTGGATATGCGATCACCGGTGTCTCGTCCCGAATCGATGAGACGGCGGATAAGTTTGAGCGGATCCTCGACGTCATCATCGAGTATGCCGATATCGAGACACGTCTCAAGCGCCTTGGTGAGGAGATCCAAAAGACCAACAGACGCGTGAACGCGCTCGAGCAGATCACCGTTCCGCAGTTGAAGGAGCAGGTCTCCTACATCCGACAGTCACTCGACGAGCGTGCTCGTGAAGAGCTGTTCCGTTTGAAGAAGGTCAAGAGGAAGATCAACCTCAAGAAAGCCGCGCACGCGTCGTAGTCAACGCCGCATGCCGGAAGCCTACTGTGAGGCGGCCCGTCCGCCGGGGGGTTTGACGGGTCGCCTCACCGCATCTCCGGCGCAGACTATGATGCACGGATGAGAATACAAAGGCCCGAGCGCTTTGTGCGCTCGGGCCTTTGTATTGTCTCAGTGGGATTTGCTATGTTGCTAGGATCGACGCGAGCGGATGAGCTCTCCGACGGCCTTGAGTGTCTCGACCGTCTTGTGGGAGCCCTCCTGTTGCAGGGTGCGGCTTTGCTCGAGCATTCCCTGGATGTCTTCGGCAGTCAGCTTGCTGAAGTGGAGATCCTCCCAGTCAGCCCGCTTCTCGTAGGCCCATAGTTCGCCAAGGAGCCAGCTGAGGTCTGCAAGATCGTGCTGTGTGAACATCCCCCAGTCGGCCTGCAGTCCCTGACGGATCCGCTCCATCGCCCGTTCTACCGCTTTTGACCTACGCAGCTGGAACGCCCGCATCCCGATATCCTCATCGGTCATCTCTGGTCTGTTAGGGTTCATAGTGCTCCACCTCCTGGACGCTATGTTCGCCGCAGTGGACGCGTTATCCTGCACGATGGCTGCAGCGTCGTGGACGATTGGATGCTCGGTTACAATGTTTCTGTTCGGGCAGCGGTACTCGGGAAGGGTTTCGCATGGAGTTGAGTGAGGTCATCGCGAAGAGAAGAAGCGTTCGTCGCTTCAACACGAAGCTCGCCGTGAGCGATACGGATATCGATGCACTGTTGAGTGCTGCGATCGTCGCACCGTCCGCTGGCAATATCCAACCCTGGCGGTTCTTCGTGCTCCGCTCCGCCGAGTCGCGCGAGCGGCTTGCTGCGGTCCTGCCCCAACGATGGGCCGCCGCCGCGCCTTTGGTGATCGTCGTTGCCGTGGATCCACGGCCGAGTGCCGCACGGTATAGCGATCGGGGCGAGTATCTGTACTGCATCCAAGATACGGCGGCAGCGGTTGAGAATATTCTACTCACTGCAGTCGATCGGGGTCTGGCATCCTGCTGGATCGGTGCGTTTGACGATCGCGCGGTCGGCGAGGCGATCGGTGCGGTCTTCCCGGTGACACCCGTTGCGATCCTGCCGGTGGGGCATCCGGCGGAGTCTGGTGGTCGGGCTGCTCGTCGCCCGCTGGATGAGATCACGACGTGGTTATGAGTGGAGCTTAATGAGATGAGCGAACCCCACGATACCGGCCCTTCGTCGGAGACGACAGAGGGGCTGCGGGTGCTTCGCGAGCGTATCGGTGACTGCCATCGATGCGCTCTTGGAGCGACGCGTACGTCTCTCGTCTTTGGGTTCGGTGATCCACACGCCCGGCTCATGTTCATCGGTGAGGCACCGGGGCGCAACGAGGATATCAAAGGAGAGCCTTTTGTCGGGGCCGCGGGAAAGCTTCTCGACGAACTTCTTGCGAGCATCGGGCTCATACGGAACGACGTCTATATCGCCAATATCCTCAAGTGCCGACCTCCCGGTAATCGGGATCCTCTTCCGGTGGAGGTTCAGGAGTGTACGCCGTTTCTCGAGGAGCAGGTGCGTCTCATCGACCCGGTGGTGATCGCCACACTCGGCAACCATGCGACACGGTTCATCCTCAAGACACAGCGCCCGATCAGCACGCTTCGCGGACGACTGTTTCGGCGTGGCGGAATGTGCGTTGTGCCGATCTTCCACCCTGCGGCGGCGCTTTATGATCGATCGAAGGCCGACGTGCTGTTCGATGACTTCAAGCGTCTGAAGGTCGTTCTGGACCGTCCGGCGGGCGGTCTCCCGTGTACCGACGGTGACCAGCAGTCGATCTTCTGAAGGGTAGACATGGATCACGTATTCACGACCAGTGATGCAGGGGAGACCGAG
>JAVERH010000207.1:0-3112 GCA_034007245.1 Coriobacteriia bacterium
GAGAGTCCCGAGCTGCGTGAGATCACGGCCGGCCACCAGGCGGCGTGTCACTTTGCCGGTGAGGACGGGTTCGTTCGCGGCGAGGCCGTTCCGGTGACCGGGGAGGTGGCGTGATGGCGGACCTGCTTCGTGTCGAAGGCCTCGTCAAGCATTTCCCGGTGGAGCAGGGGCTCATCGCCTCCAAGCTCAGCAAGAAGGTGCACGCGGTCGACGGCGTGTCGTTCACGGTCCGTAGCGGTGAGACCCTCGGGCTCGTGGGTGAGTCTGGCTGCGGCAAGTCCACCACGGGCCGCTGCCTGATCCGTCTCATCGAGCCCACGGCGGGAACGATCGAGTTCGATGGCCAGGACGTGCGTGCCTTGCGCGGCAAAGGACTGCAGGCGTTCCGGCGTGACGTGCAGTTCATCTTCCAGGACCCGTATGCGTCGCTGAACCCGCGCATGACCATCGGCGAGATCGTCACTGAGCCGCTGTCGGTGCACAAGATCGGGACGATGCTGGAGAGGCGCTCACGCGCCAAAGAGCTGCTCGACGTCGTCGGTCTCAACCCCGAGCATATCAACCGCTACCCGCACGAGTTCTCGGGCGGTCAGCGCCAGCGGATCGGCATCGCTCGATCGCTTGCCCTGCAGCCTCGGCTGATCATCTGCGACGAGCCGGTCTCGGCGCTCGACGTCTCGATCCAGGCGCAGGTGATCAACCTCCTGGACGAGCTGCAGGACCAGTTCGGCCTCACGTACGTGTTCATCGCGCACGACCTCTCAGTGGTACGCCACATCTCGGACCGTGTCGCGGTGATGTACCTTGGCAAGATCGTGGAGATCGGTGGCTGGCAGGGACTGTACGATCAACCGCACCACCCGTACACCCAGTCGCTGCTGTCGGCTGTCCCGGTACCCGACCCTGACAAGCAGCGTTCGCGCAGCAGGATCATCCTCGAGGGCGACGTGCCCAGCCCGATCGATCCGCCGAGCGGCTGCAGGTTCCACACGCGCTGTCCCATAGCGCAGGAGCGATGCCGTATCGAGGAGCCCGAGCTGCGCGAGGTGGGCCCGGATCAGAGTGCGGCATGCCACTTCGCGGCTCCGTTCCCGATACCCGAGGCACTCGGCGTGCAGAGCGTGAGCGGCTTGGCAGAATCGGTCTAGGCAGGCTCGGAACGTCTTGCTATACTCTCGTTCGCTGCCCGAGGGCAGCAGCTCTGTCCGAGTGGCGGAATGGCAGACGCGCTAGGTTGAGGGCCTAGTGCCCGCAAGGGCGTGCGAGTTCAACTCTCGCCTCGGACACCAGATGCGACCAGGGCCTTCCTTCGAAAGAGGGGAGGCCCTGATTCTTTGTTCGCTTCTCAGAGTGTCAGGCGCCTTCGGCGAGCCACTTGTTCGCCTCATCGACCGTGAGGCGCAGCCGCGTGTTGATTCCGCCGATCCCTGAAAGGACGTTCGTGATAAGCCGCGAAACGCCGCTTTGGGCACCGACAACAGCGACTCTTGAGACGAGCTCCTTGGACTTCTTGCAGGACTCCTTCATCGCGTCCGAAGCCTCGCTGTCCATTTGGGCATCGGACATGTCGATGAGCAGCCGCTGGCCGCTTGTGCCGGCGCTGGCCACCGCGCGGTTGCCTTCCTCCACCAGCCGCAGGATCTCGTCAGGCCCGAGCCCTGAGCAATCCACCTTGAGGATCGTCTTGCCGCGGAATTCGTAGGTTTGACACCGGTCCTTTATTGTTCCTCCGATCGCCGTAGGTCTACTACCGGGGCCCCTCGGTGTGAATCGTCACCCCGCCGTGGGCAGGAGTTGCGGCTCCGCCGTGTCGCGCCCCCGCTGTGATCCCCTCTCATCCTATCGACAGCATGCACCCCTGAACTTGACCAGCTCGTCAGGATTCACCGATTTCAGGACGTAACGACACATCGGTCCGCTGACTCCACGTCTTTGACGGCGTGCGGCCGGGCCGTATGCGCTACGATGGTTTCGGGTCTTGCGGCGGGATTCGGGGTGATCGTATGCGCACGCAGAAGCGACTCACCGAAGCATATGAGAACGCGCGGGTCGTCCCGTTCACGGACGACTCGAACTTCGTGTTCATCAGCGACTGCCACCGGGGCATCGGAAGTCTGGCCGACGAATTCACCCGCAACGAGAACTCGTACGTGCACGCGCTCAACCACTACTACGCCAACGGCTTCACGTATGTGGAGGTGGGCGACGGTGACGAGCTGTGGGAGCACCCGCACTTCAAGCACATCAAAGACGCGCATTACGATTCGTTCGACGCGCTCAAACGGTTCAACCTGGACGACAGGTTCATCCTCATATGGGGGAACCACAACAACTTCCTTCGTGACCCTGAGTACGTGCGCGAGAACCTGCATGTGTACCGGGACGAGTACGCTGGCAGCACCCATGACTTCCTGCCGGGGATCGAGCCGTGCGAGGCGCTCGTCATGCGCCATGAGGTGACCGGCCAGGAGATCGTAGTGCTCCACGGTCATCAGGGCGACTTCGCGAACGATCAGGCCTGGTGGCCCACGATGCTGGGGTTGCGGTACTTCTGGAGGCACGTCCACGCGGTGGGCGGCCGGAATCCCGCGAGTCCGGCGAAGAACGCGTACAAGAGGCACAAGATCGAGCGTCACTACACGAAGTGGATCCAGCGGCACAAGCGGGCGCTCATCTGCGGCCACACGCATCGGTTCAAGTTCCCCCGGGAGGGGGAGCAGCCGTACTTCAACGCCGGTTCATGCGTGTACCCTACAAAGCTCACGGCCATCGAGCTGACCCAGGGCACGATCGCGCTCGTGCGCTGGCGCGTGGTCGCCGATGCCCGGGGGTCGCTCCGGGTCGCCCGTGAGGTGCTCGGCGGCCCGGGTCCCATCGCAGGCTTCGATACGAGAGAGCCGCATGCATGAGCGTCTGTGCTAGGGTCGACTGATGGCGCACTGTGGCCCGTCGAGCTCGCGGGGAGATGAGTGATGATCGATTTCCACCCGATACCTGTGGGAACCGGCACAGCGTGTGGATGTGTGCGCTGCGGTTCCGCTCCTGAGGTGTCGTACGCATCGGTCGCCGCGGTAGAGGCGCACCTCGCCGGGGTGCGCGCGATGGCCGGCGG
>JAVERH010000208.1:0-3076 GCA_034007245.1 Coriobacteriia bacterium
CTGGAGTCTGACTGAGGCGGGCGCCCGCCTGCTGACGACGTTTGATGGATTCGGGACATTGCCGGCCCGCCTCAGGTCTCATGAACCAACAGTCACATTTCTCGAACACACGTTGGCGGTTGCGGAGGCGTGCCTAACGCTCTCAGAAGCCGTGCAGCACGGTCAATTCGAAATTCTTGACCTGCAACGCGAACCGGACTGTTGGAGGGCATACAGCGCCCCTCACGGCGGCATGACGCAATTGAAACCGGACTTGGCGCTGGTCACCGCGTCGGGCGAGTACGAGGACCACTGGTTCCTCGAGATCGACCGAGACACGGAGCCACCTTCAAGAGTTGTGCGGGCTTGTCTTAGGTACGAGGAGTACCGTCGCAGCGGAGTGGAGCAACGCGCGATCGAGGTCTTCCCCGCCGTCGTCTGGGTGGTCCCCGACTCGAAGCGTGCAGCAACTCTGAAGCGCCACATGAGCAGCGAGCCGCGGCTCTCTCGAGCGATCTTCACCGTCGTCACGATCGAGGACCTGCCGACGGTGATCTCCGCGGGAATGGGCGCGCAGGAGCCCGGCGATGCATCGTAGTGATTCCGACAACGGCGCAGGTCGCGACCACAACACTGGTGCTGCGCACGAAGGACTTGAACATGTGGCGGAACCACGGTACATGTGGGAGGGAGTAAACGAGGTAACCGCTCCCATGAATCCACAAGCAGCAACAATGTCGGCGCCCTTCGCGGATGCATTCGCCCAGAGCCTGACGCCCAAAGTCGCCGTATCGTACCTTCGCGTTTCAACTCGCGACCAGGCCTACCGCGACGGTGAAGTCGAGGGATTCTCAATCCCGGCCCAGAGAGAAGCCAACCGGCGCAAAGCCGCTTCGCTTGGCGCGCTCGTCGTCAAGGAGTTCGTCGACCGAGGCGCGTCCGCAAAGACAGCCAACCGACCAGAGCTACAGAGAATGCTCGAATACGTCGCCGAGCATCCCGTCGACTACGTGATCGTCCACAAGGTGGACCGCCTTGCGCGCAGCCGCGAAGACGACGTTGAGATCAACCGGGCACTAGGCAAGGCCGGCGTTCGGCTCGTCTCCACAACAGAGAGCATCGACGAAACACCTTCGGGAATCTTGCTCCACGGCATCATGTCCTCGATCGCGGAATTCTACTCGCGCAACTTAGCCAACGAAGTCGTCAAGGGCATGAGCCAGAAGGCCCGCAAAGGCGGCACGGTCAGCAAGGCCCCGCTCGGATATCGCAACACTCGTACCGTCGACGATGAAGGACGGGAGATCCGCACCGTCGTCCTCGATCTAGAGCGTGCTCGGCTCGTCACTGAAGCGTTCAAGCTCTATGCCACTGGCAACTGGACACTGGCGACGCTTGCAGAGCACCTCAGCGATCGCGGTCTTACGACCCTGGCGACTCCCCGCGTCCCTTCGAAGCCGGTCGACAAGCAGCGCCTCAACAAGATCCTCATCAATCCCTACTACAAGGGCCTGGTCAAGTTCCAAGGTGTGTATCACCCCGGTAAGCACGAGCCCCTGATCGACGAAACTACGTGGCAGCTCGTCCAGAACACCCTTCAAGCGCACCTCAAGGGTGAGAAGACACGGAAGTACCCCCACTTCCTCAAGGGCACGGTGTACTGCAGCATCTGCGGCGCCCGCCTTGGGGTCTCGATGACCAAGTCCAAGACCGGCGAGCTGTACCCGTACTTCGTCTGCCTCGGCCGACAGCGCAACCGCTCGAGCTGCAACTTCAAGGCGGTCCTGATTGAGGACGTCGAGGAGCGCATCCAACAGCGCTACAGCCACATGTCGCTCGACCCTCAACTGCGCGAGACCGTCGAGCGACTGCTCTCCGAAGAACTTCGTGCAGCGCGAGAGTCCGCGGAGTCGGAACTCGACGACCTCCGCCGAGAGCGTGACAAATTCGAACGTCAGCGCGACAAACTCATGCAAGCCCACTATGAAGGCGCGATCCCGGTCGACCTGCTGAAGCGCGAGCAGGAGCGCATCTCGACCGGCCTGGCGGACCTTCAGAACAAGCTGGATGCGGCTGACCTTCGCTTCGACGATCTCGAGCGCAATCTGCGCACAGCGTTGGACCTAACGGAGAACTGCGGTGAGGCCTACAGAACGGCTCAGGACAGCGTCAAGCGGATTTACAACCAGTTCTTCTTCGAACGGATTCTGGTCAAGCCCGACGGCGAAGTTGAGCCGAAGCCAGCAGGCTTCTTCGAGGTTCTATTCGGGCACGAAGTGCAATCTGCAGCGCAGAGCATGTTCGCCCCTGGGGAGAATACGAAGAGGCCCGCTCTCTCGAACGGGCCTCTCGCCAAGATGCTTCCGAACCTTCGGTCAGGCCGCCAGTTGGCGTCCATTCTTGCCAAGGGTTCGGTTATGAAACTTTTGGTGGAGCCAAGGGGGATCGAACCCCTGACCTCATGGCTGCCAGCCATGCGCTCTCCCAGCTGAGCTATGGCCCCACATCTGGGTCGCCTTTCGGCGCGAGCGACAGTATATCATCCCCATCGCCGTGGTCAACGTCCCGCAGACGCTGTTTACGCGCCCACCTTCGCGCACGGCGAGGAGCCCACCGGCACGTCGCGCTCCCACTCGTTCTCGATGTAGCAGAGCATCCTGGGCAGGAAGTCGTCCATGATGAGCGGCAGCATGTTCGGCAGCAGGGCGTCCATCGTCTTGGGCAGCAGGTCGGGCATGAGCTCCTCCATGTCCTCCGGCAGCGGTCCCACGCGACGAGAGACCTCTTCGAGCATCGCCGGCATGACCTTGGGCATCATGGCGGGCATCATCTTCGGCATCATGGCGGGCATCATCGTGCCCATCATGGCAAGCCCGCCCGGAATCGCACGCGCGACCTTCATCATCGGCAGCATCGCCGGTGGCATCGCCTTCATCATGTCGGGCAGCATCGCGACCATGATGCTGGTGATCGACTCCGGCTTCATCAGCCAGATGAACTTCTCGAAGTAGCCCCACATCTCCTTGGCGTACGGGCTCGGGTCCTCGTGCGCGATACCAAGGCCGTCCATCGCCACATGCGCGAGGTCGATGACCTC
>JAVERH010000023.1:0-20448 GCA_034007245.1 Coriobacteriia bacterium
TCGCATCAGGTGAAGTACGATCGAGCGATACCGTGCATCGTGGAGTCGGTACTGGCTATGCTGGAGGTTGCCGTGCATTGCGCCGCAGGTTACAACTGTGCGGGAGGAGCGATCACATGGACATATCTGAAAACGGCGATTCCGGGCCGGAGGTGCAGGTAGCCCAGACGCCCGATGCGAGTTCGGACACGCACAAGCGTGGCCGCTCGGCCCGGCACCCTGCAGAGAAGCAGCATGGCAAGACCTTCACGCGAGTGGTCGCCGCCGCCGCTGTCATCGTTGCATTCGCAGCTGTGGCTGCATATGGTTTTCGCTGGGTGAGCGCTAACGAGCGTGTGCAGGATGCGCGCGGTGAGGTGAAGTCGGCAGCCCGGCTGCTGGATGTCGCCGAAGAGAACCTGCTCGTCGTCGATGAGGCGGTGCAGGCCGACGTCTCCTCCGAGATCGCCACCCAGTCGGCCGATGCCCTGGTTCTTGCGAGTTCTGTTGCGACCGAGCTCGCAAATGTCACTGTGATGATCGAAGAGGCGATGCCTGATCTTGCGGACGCCGATCTGCCCCTGGCCCGGGCGTTGCTCGAGAGCGCTCAGGCGCGCAAGATCATGATGGAGGAGGCTCCCTCGATCCTCGAGGCCGACATCAAAGTCGCGCAAGCGATCGTACTCTCGGACCGGGCCCTCGAGGAGTTGAAGTCGGCTGAACTTCTTTCGGCTGCTGCAGCTACCGAGTTCAACAAGCATACGGATGCCGGTGTCCGCGCATCCAGCGAAGCGTCGGTGAAGGTGGAGGCCCGACTGTCCGCCGCACGCTCCCTGCTCGCGAGTGCGACCGCCGAACTACCTGAAGCAGATTACTCGGCCTTCACTGCGTATATCGATGCGAAGATCGGGCTGGTAGGGATTTCCAAAGAGATCGATCAACTCTGGCTCACAGGGAAGATCGAAGAGTCCAACGCACGGCTTGTCACGTACAACAAACGCGATGCAGAGGTCTCAGCCATGGCAAAGGCGCTGCCGGAGTCGGTGCGAGACCCGATCGCCGATGCGTACGAGGCAGTGACCGACGAAGCCGTCAGTCGCTACTTCGCTGCACGCGAAAAGGCCAGGGTGGCAGGAGAGCGAGTCGGAGAACTCCGCGACACTGCCGCAGACTAGCGGCCTATTATTCCTCGTAGCCCGATCCAAGCCGAGCGAGTGCTCCGACATCGAAGATGAGCACGTCGCTGCCACGCACGTCGAGGATGCGCTCATCGCGTAGTCTGCCGAGTGCCCTCGATAGCGTTTCGGGGACCGTCCCGAGTGAGGCGGCCAGGTCGGCTTTGGGCATCCCGAGCGACACGCGCAGCCCCCCGGCGGTCGCCTCACCGACCGCAAGCGAGCGCTGGAACAGGTAGCGGGCAAGACGTCCGGGTACATCGAGTGCGAGTGTCTGGACGACCGAGGTGAGGTTCACGACGCGGCCAGCAAGGTCGGCGATCATCGCGCTGCTGATCTTGGGTTCGGTTGCCATCAGTTCGAAGAGTGTTTCGCGTGGGAGCCAGGCGATGGTCACCGGGGTGGCCGCATCGATGTTAGCGGGGTATCGGCCGCCGGCGAGCGCCGCGACCGCCGCAAGTGCGCCGCCGCTGTCGACGGTCTCGTAGGTGATCGAGCGGCCATCGGCTCCCCGATGGAACACCCGTGCACGGCCACTGACGACGACACCGAACGTTCCGGCGGCGTCACCCTCCACCGCGAGCGTGGCTCCGCGGGGGAGCGACTCTACCGTGGCCGCCGCTGCAAGCCGGTCGATCGCTTCATCGGTCGCCGTGTGCCACAGGCGGCATGTTCGTAGGGCCGACCAAGCCGCATCTTCGTGTCCTTCGTGCATTGAGCCTCCTTATCGGTGCCCCTACGTTCTCCGCAGAATTGACACTCGTCAAGGACTGACTTCGTCGGGTCGGGTACGTTGTTCCTTGTGACCACAGTAGTCCGACGGGAGTGATCGGGTGTCCGACAGGTTTGCCGAACGCATGCAGGATCGTGAAGTTCGCTCGGATACCCGGATCGTAGCCGGTCTTGCCGCGATCTACTGCGCGGGGAACCACAGGGACCGTGAGCGTCCACCGCTTGAAAGCGATGCGAGTCGCCTTGGCGTCTACGGTCGTCGTGTGCCGTGCCTATGTGAAGAGTGTGCCGAGCATATCCGCTATGCGGAGAAGCGGCGCGCCTACTGCCCGCAGGATCCCAAGCCGTTCTGCGCCCACTGCGACACGCAGTGCTACAAGCCGAGTGAGTCCGAGTGGCAGCGCCAGATGATGCGTTACGCCGGGCCGAGGTCTATGTGGCACGGCTATGCGATTCCGGGCATGAAACACGCGCTGGAGGCCCGGAAGTGGAAACGCGAGATGGCTCGGCGTGCGAAGAGTAGCAACGACAGTGATGCCGCTTCTTAGCGGTACGACAAGAGAGGAAGCACAGTGGCAACTACAGTCACCAGGCAGATCGTGAGGATAGACGAAGAACTGTGCACCGGGTGTGGAGTGTGTGTCAGCCCGTGTGCCGAAGGAGCCATCGTCATAGTCGACGGAAAGGCCAAGGTCGTTCGCGAGGAGCTGTGCGACGGGGCCGGATTCTGTCTCGGCGTGTGTCCCACGGGGGCGCTTACGCTCGAGACCCGCGAAGCGGTGCCGTTCGATCACGAGATGGCCGAGCCCATTATCGTCGAGAAGCAGAAGACCTACATCCCGCAGGCCTGTTTCAACTGTGGTGTCGACGAGGACCACACCCCACTACTGCCGGTGCGTCAACAGGGCCGCAGCGAATGGGTATGTATGCGCTGTCTGCCGGCGCTCATCCACGGTTAAGCGACTCTGTAATGGGCCCGACGGGTCTGTCGCGCACGAGAATCAAGGAGAGTGGGGCACATGTTCTGTAATCAGTGTGAACAGGCATCCGGCGGGGTCGGATGCACCACCATCGGTGTGTGTGGCAAGACGCCCGAAGTGGCGGCGCTGCAGGATCTCCTTCTGCACCAGCTCAAGGGCATCGCGGCGATCGCGGTCGCCGGGGCGAAGGTCGGAGTGACCGATGATGCAGCCGATGGCTATGTCACTGGTGGTCTCTTCACGACCATCACGAACGTGGACTTCGACGCCGAGCACCTTGAGGGTCTCATCCGCGATGGCGCCAAGGTGAAGGCTGCACTTCGTAGTAGAGTGGAAGCTGCCGGCGGCGTCGTTCCGACGGATGATCCAGCAGTGGCGTTTGAGCCGGCTGTGAGCCTTGCGGCGCTCATCGCACAGGGCGAGGCTGTCGGTATCTTCTCGGACCACGATCGCGATGAGGACGTCCAGGCGCTTCAGCAGACCGCTGTCTTCGGGCTCAAAGGCATCGCCGCCTACGCCGATCATGCACGCATACTCGGTCACACCGATCCAGTCGTTTACGCGTTCGAGCACGAGCTTCTGGCCGCCATCTCCGACAAGAGCCTCGATCTCAACGCCTGGGTAGCACTTGCCCTCAAGACCGGCGAGGTCAACCTACGGGTGATGGAGTTGCTCGACGCTGCCAACACCGGCGCATACGGGGACCCTGTGCCAACGAGCGTCCCGCTCGGGCATCGCCCCAACAAGGCTATCGTCGTCTCCGGTCACGACCTCAAGGATCTCAAGGATCTGCTCGAGCAGACCGAGGGCCTCGGCATCGATATCTACACGCACGGCGAGATGCTGCCGGCGCACGGCTATCCGGAGCTCAAGAAGTACAGCCACTTCTACGGCAACTACGGCACCGCGTGGCAGAACCAGCGCAAGGAGTTCGATGCGTTCCCGGGCGCAGTGCTCATGACCACCAACTGTATCCAGAACCCGCGCGACACCTATGCGGCGAATATCTTCACCACCGGCCGTGTGGCGCATCCAAGTGCTGCGCATGTCGAGAATGGTGATTTCAAGGTCGTCATCGAACGTGCACTCGAGCTTCCTGGATTCGCCGATGAGCTCGACGGCGGCTCCGTGATGGTCGGTTTCGGCCACAGTGCCGTGCTGTCCGTCGCTCCGACGATCATCGAGGCCGTGAAGAGCGGTGCTATCCGCCACTTCTTCCTCGTCGGCGGGTGCGACGGTGCCAAGCCGGGCCGTAGCTACTACACCGACTTCGTGGACCAGGCACCGGATGACACGATCATCCTCACACTCGCGTGCGGCAAGTTCCGTTTCTTCGATCATCAACTCGGTGAGATCGGCGGCATTCCGCGCCTGCTCGACGTGGGTCAGTGCAACGATGCGTACTCGGCTATCAAGATCGCGGTCGCACTTGCCGACGCCTTCGAGGTCGGCGTGAACGAGCTGCCGCTCTCGATGATCCTGTCCTGGTACGAGCAGAAAGCCGTGGCGATCCTGCTCACGCTGCTTCACCTCGGCATCACCGACATCCGGCTTGGCCCCACCCTCCCTGCGTTCATCACCCCTGCGGTGCTGCAGGTGCTCGTGGACAACTTCGCCATCAAGCCGATCGGTGAGTCGGCACAGGCGGACCTCGATGCCATCCTCGGCGAGAATCTGGCCTAGGTGATGAGTCCGACGCTGAAACGCATTGGGATCGGCGCCGGCGTCGTGGGGCTCGTGCTGGCCGTGGTGGTGGTCGCGATGTTCGCGTTCGGCAAACCCATGACCTCGCGGGTGGATACGGTATCGATGGACTCGCCAGCTGATGCAGCGTCGGTATCGGCCTCTGACCCGCTGGCCGTCCAGATACCGGGATGCGTCTGTCACAGTGACGACCCGGCTGTGGTGGAGGAGCACGCTTCGTATCGTATGAGCGACTGTTTCGACTGTCATAGTGACGGCATGCCCGAGATGGGCCGGTAGGCGCACGATCCGTATACGAGATATCGATACGCTTCGGATCCGTTGTGCACGCGAGACGGATCCGGGGCGTATCGTGGTGTCATGACATCCAGCCATCCGATATCACGCCAGACACGGCTTCTGCGAGCAGTACGAGCGATGCTCGTCATCGGTGTAGCACTCATGACCGGCGTGGTCACGTTCTCGTTCGCGGCCGGCGCAACGCGGGATATAGGCCCTGTGTCGGTCTCCGTGGAGCTTACGCCCACGCTCGATGGAGGCACGACGCTCGCGTTCCCGCCGTTCGGCACGGTATCGGCCGATACTCACTCCGGTCCCGTGACGGTGCGCATCCGTCTCGAAGAAGTCGACGTGGGTGCACTCGAGGTGCTTGCGGCCGAGGGGATACCCGATCGGGCGGATCTTGACGGTTGGATCGGTACGGCGATCCGTGCGGTCGTGGCAGCCGGTAGCTGGGGCGCGCTAACCGGCCTCATCGCTGCCGCACTTGTCGCGTACGCCGTCACCCGGTCACGTGCGCTGACTGCTTGGGTAGCAGCAGCGATGCTCCTGCTGTGCGGCGGGTCCATCGGCCTTGGGGTCGCGACATTCGATGCGACAGCGTTCGAGCAGCCGACTTTCAATGGTGCGCTCAGCTATGCGCCCGGTGCTATCGAACTCGTCCAGGACCGCATCGCAGACATCGGCGGGCTGCAGCGTGATGTGCGCTCACTCGCATCGGACCTGGCGAACTACTACGGCGTAGACCAGTCGTTCACCGGCGTAGACGCCCTGCCCGAGGCCTACCGGGTACTGCACGTGTCGGACCTGCATCTCGATCCGGTGGGCATGCAGCTCACTTTGGACCTCGCTAGTGCGTATGACGTAGAGCTCATCATCGATACCGGCGATATCTCGCATTTCGGCACGGAGCAGGAGGCTGCACTCGCCGTCGCGCAGATGAGTGAGCGGCCATACGTCTTCATTCCCGGCAATCACGATGCGCCGGATCTCGTTGCACGCATCGCCGAGAGCGGCGTGACGGTGCTCGATGGCGAGACGACCACGACAGCCCGGGGGCTCACTATCCTCGGCGTTGCTGACCCGGCATCGACGGCTTCCGGTGTGGAGCCGGACTCGGCAAAGGCGCTCGAGTGGGGTCGCGAGGTTGCCCAGAGGTATGTGCGCGGGTACTTCGACATCGTTGCGGTTCACGATCCTGCAAGCGGGCGACCCTTTGTGGGGCGTGCGGCAGTCGTACTCTCGGGGCATACGCACACGCCTTCATATTCGGTCGAGGGCGGCACCGTGCTGCTCGGCTCGGGCACGACAGGCGGCGTGCACTTCACTGAGCTGGAGGCCGACCCTCATATCCCACACGGAGCGTCGATCCTGTACTTCTCGCGTGCCGAGCCCGGGCGACTGCTCGCGATCGACCAGATCGAGGTGTATGGAGAGACGAGCCAGTCCTCTATCACGCGTACCGTTATCAGTACGGATGAGCAACAGCCGTCCGTCGATGGGGACTGATCCGGACTGCTCATGAGCCTGGCGTGGCGTAGCACTGGTGTTCCTACGGTATGATTACTGCAGCGAGGCCGTTCGGCCAGTTCGTCGACCGAGTGCTTGGAGTAGCCATGTCGCAGGTTATGGACCATGTAAACCAGCTCGCCGACATCATCGGGCCACGACCGGCGACCACCGATGCCGAGGCGCAGGCTGCGGAATATATCGAAGCGGTGTTCGGTGCCAGGGGTCTCGATGTAGAGCGTCAGGAGTTCGACTGTCCGCGCACCGACGCATGGGCTCCCATCGTGCACGGTGTGCTACTCGTGGGGGCGGCCGTCCTCTCGATCTGGTGGAGTCTGCCGGCGCTCGCCGTCGCGGTGCTCGCAGTGGCTCTCATCTGGCTCGACCTGGGTATGCGCTTCAGCGTCAGCGGCTTTTTCGGTCGTGGGCCGAGTCAGAACATCATCGCGCGTCACGTTCCCCGCGCTCGGCGCAACGAGCGTCTCAAGCGCGTCGTGATCGTGGCGCACTACGACTCGGCCAAGCCGTCCTTTCTGACGGGTCCGGAGTTCGTCCGTAACCTCGGATTGATCAGCACCCTCACGAAGTGGGTCCCCGTCGGTGTAGCGGTATGGTTGGCCTTCGCGTCGTTCCCGTTCGCTTCGGGATGGAAACCGTGGAGTGGCTACATCGCGATCCTGGGTGCTGCCGTCATGTTGGTCCCCCTTGCCGCCGGACTGCAGCGGCTCATCCTCGGCCATGAGACCGATGGCGCCAACGACAACGCATCGGGTGTTGCCGCGATGCTTGCGGTGATGGAGGCGACGGTGCCCGAGTCTGAGGAGAGCCAGCGTCTGGCCCCGGTCCGCCGGGGTGTGGACGCGGTCGTCGAGGCGGGCGAGCTGGACGAGGATGTCATTCTCGAATACCGCCCAGTCGCGCAGGATGTCGACGACGATCAGCTGCTCATGACGCTTGATGGACTCGGGGACCTTGAGGAAGAAGCCGGGTGGTCGTCACCTGCCTCCCGGCCTGCGATGAGCAGTGTCGAGGTGCCTGGTCTCCCGGGTCCGCTCGACTCTGACGATGCCTGGGGTGAGCCCGGGCCCGCTGTCGGTCAGAGTTCGTTCGCGCTCGATGCGCCGAGCGAGGACTTCGATGCAGAAGGTGGCGCGATCACCCCCGGGGAGATCGTTGATGAGGAGCGTGAGTCCGGGGGGAGCGATCCTGAGGCGATCGACAGCGAGACGGATCAACGCGAAGGACGTTCCCGCTCCCGGCGCGAGCGCAAGGAGGACGGGGACGAAGGCAGGGGCCTGCGGGACTGGCTTGGCATCGGGCGTGGATTCGATGTCCGCCGTGCCGGCAAGGAGATCGGCTCCTGGGAGAACCTCGAGAGTGACGACGACGAGTTCGGCTTCAAGGCCGGCTCAGCGGGCGGAGATACGACCAGCTCACTCGACTCCACCGCGATCGCTGCGCGCATTAGGCGTCAGGTGACCGATGGTATTGATCGAGCGTTGGCAGAAAAGGAGATATGGTTCGTCGCGACCGGGGCGGGAGAGCCGGGTGGCTACGGGATGCGTTCACTTCTGGACGCATATGGCGAGGACCTGCAGGGTGCCATGGTCATCAACCTGGATGCCGTCGGCTCGGGGGCGGTCTCGTTCATCACCGAAGAGGGCGCCGCCGTGCGCCATCGTGCCGATCGCCGGCTTGTGTCGCAGGCGAAGCGTACCGCGCGCGAGCAGGATCTTCCGGTTCGCGGGCGGATCCGGGCCGGTGCATCGAGCGACGCGGTCGTGGCGCTCGGAAGAGGCTTTCGGGCGATGAGTGTGATGGCGTTCGATATCAACGGGCGTCTACCCAACTGGCACTGGCATACCGACACCGTCGACGCGATCTCAGAGGGCACTATCGAGCAGGCGGTCACATTCGTGAGCGCGCTCGTGCGCGAACTCTAGATGCTGTCGACAGGGATGGGCGCGCGGGACGACGGTCGCGCGTAGAACGCGAGCGCCGATCCAACGGTCAGTAGCACGGCCGAGAGCATCGATGCGGGCAGCATGAAGGCGGAGTGCTGTAGTGCGACCACTACGAGCGCCATGACGATGAAGCCGAGGTGCAGCAGGCCCGATCCGGCCTTGGCGAGGCGGCTGTTGGAGAGATATGTGAGCCCGCGTCCCCCCGCAAGGGTCATGACGATCACGAGCACCTGGATGACACCGGCAGCGCAGAGGTAGACTGCCAGGCCCGTGATGATCGAGCGGGTGAGTATCCCTGTGATCGCACCGAGGAGCAGCATCCCCAGCGAGACTCCGAGTAGTGCCCCGCGTGACAGCAGTCGTTTGGGCACACAGAGCCCCATGACCACGATGAGTGCGATGACCTGCGGTGCCGCGATGGCGTTCATCACATCTATGAAGCCCGGTTGCCCGATCTGCGCCCAGGCTGGGACAGTCCGGTGCGCCCACCACGAGTAGACGGTGCCCACAAAGGACTGGGCCCCGAGTGAGCCCATGAACCCGACGGTGATAGCCATGAGAGTGAAGTCCCAGGAGTTCTTGGAGGCCGGTGTGGTGTGTGCGGGTTCCATGGTCCTCCTCACGCGACCGAATGAGCGCCGGGTACGATGTATGTGGTGATATAGGTCAGCACGAGCGCCAGGAACGACAGGACTGCGAGTGCCGCCACGACCCGCCACATCCCCCGACGGCGCAGGTAGAGTCGTGCGTGCAGGTATGCCGTGTAGAGCAGCCACATCATGATCGACATGTTGACCTTGCCGGACCACCACCACGCTTCGCCCTCCCAGGCGATTATGGCCCAGGGTAGGCCGACGACCATGCCGAGCGTGAGCGGCAGATAGCCGAGCCGCGCCCATCGGTATGCCACCTGCTCGTAGGACGAACGTCGTCGCACGATCATCAGGACGCTTGCGGCGAACGAGGCGACGAATGCTCCGTAGCTGAGGAAAAGCAACGGCGGATGTGCCCACATATACCAGGTGTTGTAGTAGTACTGTCGCGACCCTGCGAGTCGAGAGGCCAGCTGAGCCGCACCGGTGATGTCTCCCGCTGTCCACACATCAAGGTACATGCGGTATCCCGCGAGAAAATCAGGGAGGGGATCGGCGAACGGGCGTCCGGAGAACAGTGCGCCGATGGCGAGCGCGCCTGCAGCGATGCCAACGAGCGGGCGGAGCTCGTCGCCCTTCCGGCGCATCGTGAGGGCTATCACCGACAGGACGAGTGCCCAGACATACAGCTTCTCGGACTCGATCCAGAGGGGTACAGCGAAGCTCCCATACGAGATACCAGAGATCGGATCGACGACCTGGGAGAGTTGCCAGAGGCGGATGTGGAACCATATCAACACGACCTCGCCCGCTGAAAGCGTACCGGTGAGCGCCCAGAGTGCGGGTTTCAGAAAGCGCTGGATCGCGGGCACTGCTGCTGTCAAGAGGACCGCGATGGTCGCGATAGCGATGAGTGGCACGATCACCGCACCGAAACCTCCGAGATTCGAGGTCAGTGCAGAGAGTGACTGTGATGTTGCTTGAGGTGAGAACACGATCACTCCCGTGCTAGCTGTTGATGCCACAGTATAGCCGAAGCAGTGAGCGGGTCTGCCTGATGTCGCGTGCTACACTCTGCACCTGGCAGGCGGGTTTCCTTTGCATGGAGGCCGTGCGTGATGCAGAACAGGATCGCCAAGACGTTGGCGCGTGGTGCCGTCGTGTCTTGGCGGGAACAGCCTACTCAGTACGATATCGAGGCACTGCGCTCGAACGTCGAGCGCGTTCGCCTTGTCATTCGCATACGATGGGCCATCGTCGGTGTGCTTGCGGCTTTCTCGGTCCTTGGCGCGGCCGTGTATGCCACCTCTACCGACCTCGACATCCTGGTCAGCAACATGACTCTTCCGGCCGTGGCGCTCGTTTTTGTCCTCCTGTACAACAGTTTCTACCAGGCTGTCCTGCCCAGAGTGGTCAACGTCGCCTTCCTCAATCAGGCGCAACTACTCTTCGATATGCTCGTTGCCACTGTTCTCGTGTACTACTCCGGCGGAGTGTACTCGTGGTTCTCTGCCATGTATCTCTTCTTCATCCTCGAGGGAGCCTTCATCCTGCCTCGCCGATCGCAGGTATGGTCTCTCATCATTGCCGCCGCGATGATGTACGGCCTGGTGCTACTCAGCGACTTCTCTGGATGGTTGCCACACGTAGAGCTTCCTATGGTGGCGTCGGGCCTCGAGCAGAACAGCACCTACGTGCTGGTGCGCTATCTCTGGCAGGTCACGCTCTATATCGGTGCCGGGCTGGTCGGCATGCTGATGATGAAGACCATCAGGGCGCGTGAGGCAGAGTTGCGTGAAGGCTCCTCCATCGACGACCTGACCGGTCTGTACAACCGCCACTATTTCCAGCGCGTGCTCAGTACCGAGTGCGAGCGTGCTATGCGCAACAACCGCCAGGTCGCTTTGATCATCGCGGACATCGACCGGTTCGGGGAGGTCAACCGCACCTTCGGCGTGGAGGTCGGCGATGAGATCCTTGCGACGATCGCGCTTCATCTTCGGGAGATGGCGAGTGCTGACACCGGTGCCGACGGATGGGATGTGAACACCGCCTGCAGGATCGGTGGCGAGGAGCTCGCGCTCATCGTGCCCGAGGTCGCCCGGGGCGCGGGGGATCTCACGCCACTCGATCACCGCGCATATGCTGTGGCCGAGACCTTCCGTCAGGCAGTCGAGGCGACCAGGGTCAGTGGTGTGACCGTAACGGTGAGTGTGGGCGTGGCTTTCCTTCCGACTGATGGCGCCAATCCCGATACGCTGTTCGACGCGGCTAACGACATGCTGTCACTTGCTGTGCTTGCCGGAGGCAACGCAGTCCGCTCGTCATCCGGTGGCATCGGGGTGGATGGCGATGGCGTCAGCCGATAGCCTCATGCGTGCTGCTCGCCTCCTGGAGGTGGTTGTGGCTGCGCTCATGATCGTGCTCGTTGTCGTGGGTGGTTCGGTGTGGTTGGTCTCCACCCCTGCGTATGTGGGCGTCTTGGTGCGTGCAGTGGATAGCACTGGGGCTACCGGTCTCGATGAGACGGTCACGCTCGAGGTCGCGGAGGACGTTCGTCGCTTCGTGGTCGATCCCGGGGCACCCGCACTTCCTGCGATGATCGGCGAGATGCCTGCATTCGATGATGCCGCTGTCGAACACCTCGTCGACGTACGTGACGTCATGGTTCCCGCTCGTTGGTTCACGCTGGGCCTGCTTGCGGTGGTCGCCGCGTGGGTATGGTCGCGTTGGGGTATACCCGGAGGTCGGCACACGATTGCGCGTGCGTGCACGACAGCCTCGGCGATCATGTTTGGCGGTGCGGTGGTCGCGCTGGCGGTCGGCGTCATGGACTTCGAGGGTCTCTTCGCCTGGTTCCACTCGATCTTCTTCGCAGACGGGACATGGGTGTTTCCGAACGGGGCCCTTCTGATCCGGCTCTTTCCGCTGCCGTTTTGGATAGCTGCAGGTGCGAGCTGGGGGGTGCTCGTGTTCGTTTGCGCGGTCACCTTATGCACGTTTGCACGATGCACGCGCTTCACAGTGGGTACGTACGGTGTATAGTTGCGGAGAAGCACACTCGCTTCTACGGCATAATGGACCCCCATCGGGGGCACGACCACTGAATCAAGGAGGTAGCGCACATGGCGGCGAAGGAAGGCTACTGCGTCAAGTGCAAGGCCAAGCGCGAGATCAAGGATCCCCAGGAGATCACGATGAAGAACGGACGTCCGGCGACGCAGGGCCTGTGCCCCGAGTGCGGAACCAAGATGTTCAAGATCGGCAAGTAGTCGCTGTACTGTGCAGGACTGATGAGGCGGGCGTCCTTTTGTGGGCGCCCGCCTCTGCTTTCAGCGCACTTCAGAGTCGGCATGGAGCCGCCTCGCTATATTGACGGGTGTAGATGCCAAGAGTAGCGTCAGCGGTTGTCGTCGAGACCGGAGGCGCCGACAGCACGGATCGAAGGTGGGCGAAGTCATGAACATCATCGTCGTTGGATGCGGGCGCGTCGGGTCCCAGCTTGCGACCATGCTTTCGATCGAGGGTCATAACGTCGTCGTGATCGATCGCGATGAGACTGCTTTCAAGCGTCTCGGTGGGACTTTCAACGGTGTCACCATCCTCGGCCTTGGCTTTGACGAAGAGACACTCGAGGAAGCGGGAATCCGCGAGGCGGATGTGCTTGCCGCCACGACCGACCTGGATAACACGAACCTCATGACGTGCGAGGTAGCACGCAAGATCTTCGGTGTTAAGCATGTGGTGGCGCGCCTCTACAACCCCGTTCGCGAACGGACTTACCAGCAGCTCGATCTCGACTACGTCTGCGGTACGACGCTCGTCGCAGAGTCTTTGCTGGAGAAGATGAAGGCTGGTCACAGTCATCACCTCATCTCGATCGACGATATAGAGGTGATCGACTTCCAGGCGGGTGAGGCCCTCGAGGGCCAGCGGGTTTCCGATGTCGAGGTCGCCAGGCGATTTCGCATCTTCAGTATCGTGCGTGGCCGGACGGCCCACGTGCCGGATAGCGATATGATCCTGCACGAAGGGGACATCGTGTTTGCGGCCGTGAAGGACGACGCGCTTCCTAAGCTCGAGCGCTTCATGAAGGGATAGGCGATGTACGTCGTTATCAACGGCGGCGGTAAGGTCGCCTCATACCTTGCCAAGCAGCTTCTCGAGCACGGTCACGCTGTGGCACTCATCGAGAGGCGTGAGGAGACCGCGCGCAAGCTCGCAGCCGAGTTGCCCGGTACTCCGCTCATCATCCTCGGCGATGGGTGTGACTCGGTCTACCAGGAGGACGCTGGGGTCACGCGAGCGGATGTCTTTGTGGCGGCGACCGGGGACGATGATGACAACCTCGTCGCCTGCCAGCTCGCGAAGATCGCCTTCGGTGTGTCGCGTGCCGTGGCGAGGATCAACAATCCCAAGAACGAGCACATCTTCCACGCTCTCGGGATAGAGGCTATCTCGTCCACGACGATCATCTCGCGTCTCATTGAAGAGGAAGCGACCGTCGGTGACATGCGTACGCTCATGGCGCTGCGCAAAGGCGACATGGCGATCGTCGAGATCGATCTTCCGCCTGACCAGTGTGTCGCATGCGGCGAGCGGGTAGCGGATCTCGACCTTCCGGTGGACTGTGTGATCGTGGCGCTGCTGCGGGGGGATGACGCGATCGCCGTGCATGGTGATACCAGGATGATGCCGGGAGACACAGTGATCGCATTCGCCAAAGTCACCAATGAGCGGGCGCTCAAGAAGGTGCTGATCGGAGTCTAGCGATGATTTGCCGTGCGTTCGGGCGGTGTCCTACAATACGCAGGCGCACTGCGGGTGTAGCTCAGTGGTAGAGCATCGGCTTCCCAAGCCGAGTGTCGCCGGTTCGAGCCCGGTCACCCGCTCCATACCATCAACGACGAGGGCCTAACGGCCCTTGTTTTGCGTCTCAGGTGTAGTACCGCATCGGTGCCAACGCGGCGATCCGGTGGGAGGGAGTATCGATCACCGGCGACCAGGCCCTCCGCCTATCGGCTCATGCCGCCGCTCGTCGTGTCCTACCACAAGGTATCTGTGTGATGGGTATACTACGAACATACGTTCTAGGCCGTCGGCCACCCCCTCTCGGCCGGCACTCGGGGGAGGGGTGTCTCATGAAGCGTCTTTCTGTTGCACTGTGTGTCATAGGTCTCGTCTCTGTGGTCGTTGTGGCACAACCGGCCTGGGCTGGCGGGTGGTCGCCTCCAGTCAGTGACGCGAGCATCGCGTTGTCGTTCGGGGCGGAGTATCCGGGTGGCGTGCACCGGGGCGTGGACATCCCTGCAGAGGCGGGAACTGAAGTGGTCGCGCCGTCAGCAGGGACAGTGACGTTCTCCGGTACGATACCGGCTGACGGGGGCGGCACCTGCAATGCGGTCACCATCGAGACTGGTGAAGGACTCAGGATAAGCCTGCTGCCGCTTGAGGGCCTCTACGTGCAAACGGGCACGGAGGTCTGCTCCGGAGATGCCGTGGGGCGGCTTGCGCCGTTGGGCGATGACTCTTCAGACGTCTCCCACCTTCATATGGGCGTACGACGGGGTGATCGGTACATCGATCCGGCACCGCTGCTACAGCTGCAGGCCGCACAGAAGCCCGGTGGTTCGCCCGTGACTGTTGATGTGCCCGGGGAGCCTGGTGACGTTGCCGGAGTCCCGAACGATGAGAGTGCGTCTGTGGTGACGGCCCCCGGTCCTGTTCTCATCCAGTCGTCCGGACCGGCGGTAGCTACATCCAGTGCGAGCGTACCTGTGGTGGCACGGGCGACATCAGCAATGGTGGCAGAGACAGGTGTGTCGGTAGGTAGTCTGGCCAGAGAGTCTGTCGACCTTGCGAGCGTCAGTCCTGTATCCGGAGGGTCGTCCGACTCTGTGCGTATCTCGTGCGCGAGATCGGTCGATGCAAGCCTCCTGCGCGATGCAGGAGTCACCGTCCCAGCACCACACGAGGCCGAGATGGCAGATGCTGCTGCAAAAGGGGGCACTCGCTGGGTGTCCGGACGGCGTAGCGGGCTGCTGGGTCCCATAGCCGAGCAGCCAGTCGTCCGTGCACTTGTTGCGCTGGCGGCGGCGATGGGTGGGGTCATGCCGATCATCGTGCATGCGAAGGTTCTTGCGCACGTGCGTTGAGTGGAAGCGCGGATGATGTCAGAGGCCGGGGGCAGTATTGTTGTGAGACGGTCGGGTCTCTGCTACACTCCGTAAGCTTCATTTCCTGCTCCGGGCGACGCCTTCATGGTCCCGGGGCCGCACAAGCCCAAGGGAGGTGAAACATTGAAGGCTTACGAACTTATGCTCATCATTCGCCCTACCCTCGACGACGAGGCGCGGGAGGCCGTCCTGGAGAAGGTCCGGGGTATCCTTACCGCCGAGGGCGGTACTGTTGACTCTGAAGAGGTATGGGGTAAGCGCCGCCTCGCCTACGAGATCGACGACATCGAAGAGGGCGACTATCAGGTCATCCAGTTCCATTCGGGTACCGCCACTGTTGCCGAGCTCGACCGTGTCCTGAACATCACCGATCAGGTGCTCCGCTTCATGATCGTCCGTCGTGACGACCTGGCCTAGCATGGATCGGTCTGTAACGGTCGGCTCTACTAGTGAAGGTGGCATCGAATGAGCATCAACAGAGTGGTCATCTCCGGAAACCTCACCAGGGATCCTGAGCTGCGTTCGACCGGTAGCGGCATGAGTGTTCTGAAGCTCGGTGTTGCCGTGAACGATCGCCGCAAGAACCAGCAGACGGGCGAGTGGGAAGAGTTCCCGAACTTCGTGGATGTGACCGTTTTCGGCGCACGTGGCGAAGCGCTCTCACGTTTCCTATCCAAGGGCGCCAAGGTGGCGATCGAGGGTAAGCTTCGCTGGAGTCAGTGGGAGACACCTCAGGGCGATAAGCGATCGAAGCTTGAGGTCATCGCTGATGAGGTCGAGTTCCTGTCGTCGCGTAGCGGCGGCTCCGGCAACTACGACTCGCAACCGACGCAGCAGGCCAGTGGCACTGCCGAAGATCTGGGAGAAGAGATCCCGTTCTAGCAGCACATTCCGGCCGGGGTGGGCCCCTCCCGCCCACGGTCGCAGATCATCACCCGTAAGAGTCTGGAAGGAGGTACGTGCATGAGCGATTACGCAAGGAAGCCTAAGCGGCGGTACTGCGCTTTTTGCAAGGACAAGGTCGAGTACATCGACTACAAGGACATCAATATGCTCCGCAAGTACACGACCGATCGCGGTAAGATCAAGCCGCGTCGCGTGTCGGGTAACTGCGCCCAGCATCAGCATAGGGTGGCAATGGCAGTCAAGCGCGCACGTGAGATGGCGTTGATCCCCTACGCGGTTCCTGTGGTGAGCGGCAAGGTCGATGGCAAGAGCCGTCGGTAATAACCCTGTGGCTCCGGCCGGCGGGCGCACACTTCTATCCGCGGTGACCGTGGTAGGAGGTGCGTTGCTTGTCGTGCTCGTACACCCGATGGTCGGGTTGCCGATCGCAACGGGGGCGCTGGTGTCGCTGGTGCTTCAGCGCCACACGGGGCTTGCTGTCGCCGCGGCTACCGTCGGTGGAATAGCGGCTACCGCGTTGGCATCGCTGTCGGTGTACACCGTGTTTGTGCCGCTGATGGGTGTTCCCGTCACCGCGCGTGCCCCGTACGTGCATACGGCGTGGGTCACTGTGTCGCTGCTTGCTGCGGGTGCACTGACGCCATGGCTGCTCCGCCGGATCACGGCGCTGCAGACGACGGCAATCATCGCGCTCACACTGTCCGCCATCGAGGTGGCTGCGCTTGCATCGCTGGCGTCAGGCGCTGGTATGGGTCTGACGGCATATGTGACGACGGGTGCGCAGGAGATGGTTGCGCTTGTCGGTATGGCCGATGTGTATGGTGAGGTGTTTGCCACCACCTGGCCCGCGCTGCTCGTAGTGATGAGCATGCTCGCGGCGCTGTTCGTGGTCGTGGTGGCCGGGACATCAGGCTCACGCCTTGATCCGCGGATCAAGGCCTTTCCGGCGCTGGCGGACGTGGATCTTGATCCGCGCGTTGCGCTGCTGGCGATCGTGACGGTCGCGCTGTTGGCAGTGGGACGTCTCACTGCCTCGAGCGTGCCGGTGATCGAACAGTCGGGCATGAATCTGCTCGTGATCGCCCGGATGGTGTTCTTCCTGCAGGGTCTTGCGGTCTTTGCGGGCCTATATCGTCGCGCGAACGTGTCGCGGCCTGTGCGTGTGTTGGGATTCGCGCTTCTCGGCGCTACCGAGATGATGATCCCGGCGGTCAGCCTTACCGGGCTGGCCGATATATGGCTCAATCTCCGACGATTGTCGCGAGACGGTGCCACCCCGGCGGCCCCCTCGGGTCCGTCTGGGACCGAGTGAACCGAAGCAGTACTGAACCGCACCGCTGTCATGGCAGTGGTGAGGAACGAGTAGGAGAGACGATGAAGGTCATCCTGTTGTCCGATGTAAAGGGCAGAGGTAAGGAAGGCGACGTGATCGAGGTCGCCCGTGGCTTTGCCACGAACTACCTGATGCCCCGCAAGATGGCCATACAGGCCACCCCCGGTAATCTCAAGCAGCTCGAGGCCCGGGTGCACAACATCAAGAAGCGCGAAGAGACGAAGCGAGCCGATGCCGTGGCGCATGCTGCCCAGGTCTCCGGCAAGTCGATCGTCATCGAGATGAAGGCTGGCGACGGTGGCAAGCTTTACGGCTCCGTCACCGGTGGTATGGTCGCTGATGCGCTTGCCAATCAGATCGGCGTCGATGTCGATCGTAGGAAGCTCGATCTTGGCGGTCAGATCAAGACGGTCGGTCAGCACGAGATCGACGTGCGTCTGTACGATGACGTCACGGCTCGGGTCACGTTGAGTGTCGTGCCGATCGGTGGCGCGGTGGTCGACGAAGCCCATGTGGAGCCAGCGGCGGCCGTCGAGGTCGAGGTCGAGGAAGCTGACGACACCGACAGCGACACCGACACCGAGACCGATGACGATGCAGACGACTCCGTCGAGGAGTAGGTATTCGAGGTCGAGCAGGGGTGGCGCCGCCTGGCGGCGCCACACACGCTCGCTATAAGGAGCAGCACATGGCTGACGACGGCGTTCAGGCGCTGCGTGAGCGGGTCCCACCGCACAACAACGAGGCTGAGCAGTCTGTGCTCGGCTCGATGTTCTTGTCCGTGGATGCGGTGGAGAACTGCCTTGCGCTCGTAGAGGCAGAGGACTTCTACCGCCCGCAGCACCAGCGCATATTCTCGGCCATCCGTGATCTACATCAGCGTGGCGAAGCGGTCGACCAGATCACCGTGGCCGCGCGGCTCGAGTCCAACGGGGATCTCGATCGCGCCGGCGGAAAGCCGTATCTGTTGGACATCGCGGGATACGTGCCTTCTGCGGCCAACGCGGAGCACTATGCCCGCATCGTCAAGCGGACATCGTTACTGCGTCAGTTGATCGGTGCTGGAACGGCCATCCAGGTGATGTCGTACGAGAATCCCGATGACATCGACGAGGTCGTGGAGCGCGCCGAGAAGGTGGTCTTCGACGTTACCAACAAGCGCGTGTCTTCGCGTTTCCAGGCGATCGATGACCTGATGAAGACCGGCTTCGAGCAGATCGAGCACCTGTACGACCACAAGTCGCATATCACCGGTGTGCCGACGGGATTCCCGGACCTGGACAAGATCCTCGCCGGTATGCACGCAGGCGATCTCATCATCCTCGCAGCGCGTCCGTCGGTGGGAAAAACAGCGCTTGCGCTCAATATCGCCGTGAACGCGGCGAAGGCTGGTGCGTCTACGGCGGTCTTCAGTCTTGAGATGTCGGCGTCACAGCTCGTGCAGCGCATCCTCTGCGCTGAAGCCCGTGTCGACTCCCAGAAGCTGCGTACCGGCTACCTTGCCGATGAGGACTGGCCGCTGCTCATGCAGGCGATGGGTCGTCTCGGCTCTATCCCGCTGTGGGTCGACGATACGCCGTCGATATCCATCCTCGAGGTTCGCGCGAAGGCACGTCGACTGCTCCGCAACAAGGAGCAGCGCCTCATCGTCGTCGACTACCTGCAGCTGATGCAGCCACACGGGCGACGTACCGAGAACCGCCAGGTGGAAATCGCTGAGATATCCCGGGGGCTCAAGATACTCGCCAAGGAACTCGAGTGTCCCATCGTCGCGCTGTCACAGCTCTCGCGAGCGGTCGAGCAACGTCAGTCCAAGCGGCCGCAGCTCTCGGACCTGCGTGAGTCGGGTGCCATCGAACAGGACGCCGATGTCGTCATGTTCATCGACCGCAACACCGATCCGAACTCGGAGTCGGAGGCGGGGAGACCCGGCAAGGGTGAGGCAGAGATCATCGTGGCTAAACACCGCAACGGTCCGGTGGATAGCTGTCGTCTTGCGTACCTTGAGCGCATCACGCGCTTCATGCCGCTCGCACGCAATCCGTAGCAGGGAGTAGGAGGGTCTGCCGTGAGTACCGGTCACTACGACGCGATCATCATCGGTGCTGGCCCGGCTGGTATCTTCGCTGCCCTGGAGCTTGCACGACTCAAGCCCGCGCTGCGGCTGCTCGTCCTCGAGCGGGGCAAGCCGATCGCGCAGCGTTCGTGTCCCGGACGCGGGCAGACGTGTCTGGGCTGCTCCACTTGTGCGATCGTGACCGGCTGGGGCGGTGCGGGTGCATTCTCCGATGGCAAGCTCACACTCTCCACAGAGGTAGGCGGCTGGCTTGGCGACTACGTGGGCCACGATCGGCTTGCCGGGCTCGTCGAGGACAGCGATCGCGTGTGGCTGCGTTTCGGCGCGACCACCGAGGTGCACAGTCCCGATCAGGAGACAGCCGAACGCCTCGTTCACGACGCCACGCTTGCGGGTATGAGGCTCGTGCCGATGCGCATCCGGCACATGGGAAGTGACCGGTCTCCGGCGGTCCTCCAGGCGATGTACGACCATCTCGTGGAGATAGGTGTCGAGGTGCGGACGCAGACCCAGGTAGTCCGTATCCTCGAGGGCGATGGGGCGGTCTGTGGCGTCGAGTTGGTCGACGGGTCGGTCGTTGAGTCGCCGGTGGTCATCGCCGCTCCAGGGCGTGATGGTGCCGACTGGCTGGCGGCACAGGCCCGTAAGCTCGGCCTTGTGTTGGTGAACAACGCGGTCGATATCGGTGTCCGGGTGGAGGTCCCCGCCCCGGTGATGGAGCCGCTCACTCTGCCGTTATACGAGGCTAAGCTCGTTCGTTACTCCCGGAGATTCAACGATCAGGTGCGCACGTTCTGCATGAATCCATATGGGGCGGTTACAACCGAGAACTACGGCGACATCATGACCGTCAACGGTCACTCATACGCCGAGCAGCGTACGGGCAACACCAACTTCGCCGTGCTTGTGAGCCAGAGTTTCACGGAGCCGTTCCATGAGCCCATCACCTACGGTACCTCGATCGCGCGGCTTGCAAACCTGCTTGGCGAGGGCATTCTCGTTCAGCGTCTGGGTGATCTCCGTGCCGGCCGACGGTCCACC